>JAJRYU010000408.1 GCA_024275615.1 Planctomycetota bacterium | reverse complement strand
ATGAGGTTGAGAATGTCATGAACTTCAACACCACCGAACTCCTCGATGCCTGTGCCGCCGTCCACACCACGGTAGTGAGTGCCAACAACGACGTATCCCCAAGAAGCAATACGTCCGATGGCATTGGCGATCTTACCAGAGGTGATTTTGCCAAACTCGCGATTTCCACCCCGAAGAAAAATCACACAAGGGTACTTTCCAGGTTTCTTCGGCTGGGCCAGAACGCCCTTCACTCGCAATGTGTTGCTGCGATAAGTGATTTTTTCAATCTTGACGTCATCGAGAAATGAGTACGTGGGCTTTTGATAGCGCTGGGGACGCTCCCAGACTTGAGTGTCGAGAATCTTGCCGTTCTCAGAGCCCGGCCGCTTTAGGAGCGCTGCTGGCTCCAGAACACTGCCTCGGGCGATGACGCGATGCAAGTCTTGCAGATGGGTCACGTCCAATCTAGGATCGGCGTTCAGGATGAGCACATCACCACGGCAACCTGGCTCGATGGCAGCCAATTCTCGCCATCCATAAGCCGCCCTAAAATTGCTTGTGGCACAGGCCAGTGCCTGTCTTGGGGTCATGCCCCAACGCACCATGGCAAGAAGTTCAGTATGCAAACTGATCCCGGGCATCGTGCCCCAGACATCCGTCCCGCTGCCAGCCAGATAGCGACAACCCGCTCGCCTGTTCGATTTCTCAATGTACTCGGTAGCCACTGCCAGCGCCCGATAGGCTTTGAGTTGCGCCGAAGTCCAATTGGGGATGCCGGTTTTCTTGTCGGCGGGACGATTGACGTCCTTGGCATCGATCAGATCGGCCACGGGATAGCTCCAAGGATTGCGAACTTGGGGCTGGTGCAAATAGAGCAAGCCTGCTGTTGGGATCAGAAATGAACCAGACTTGGCGACACGCTGGGAATAGGCGCCAATCTCTGGCGATTCTTCGTTGAGTTCGGAAAGCCATCGATAGTAGCGCCACTTGGGGCTATTCAATTCGTTGCTAAATGGCTCTCTTGCAATGCCGGCAATCATCGCCTCACTCGCCATTCCCAGAGAGTAGCGTGTCGTGTGAACAAAGGCATCCACGCCACAGTTCATACCGTCGACATACTTGGACATGGCTAATTCACCAATCGTGGCGAGTCCCAAAGCTCGGGCACGGCTAGCAATGAGCCGCAATTGTTCTGGCGGCAGGCGGTACATGAGTAGGGCTACGCGGGCACCGTCTTTGGCGATTTCTTCCAATCGTTCAAGAAGCTCATCATCGGACTTCCGCTCAAAACCCACATCCTCCAATCGATAGATGGTCGGCGAAGGATCAGCATGGCGAAACAAGGGGCCGCGCCTGCCGCCACTGACACCGACAATCGTCGTGACTCCCATGGCGAGATAGGCTTGGGCATACGCTTGGTTGTTTAGCACAGCAAAGCCGTCGATGAGGCCAGGAGTGATGAACTTTCTCTTGGCGTCAATCACCATGAATCCAGAAGGGATCTGCGTTTCTTCCGTTGGTCCGACCAAGGTGATGCGGCCGTCCTCGATGAGTATTGTCTGGTTCGTGACATCGTTGCTCCCTTGGCCGAAGTCACTAACATCAATGATCGTTCCGCCGACAATCGCAAGTTGGTGCTGAGCCAAGCCTTGAGGAACAAACAGGAACACCAAACAACAAACAACAAAACCGACAATCATCATGCGCATCGCTTGGCCCTTGTGGTTAAATGCTGGCGCGGAAGGCATCAACGAGGTGAGCTGCGCCATCGCGATTGAGTGTCTCATTGGTCTTCAAGTTGAATACGCCTGTCTTAGGATTCGCCGCCGGCAAGATGATCTCGCGCTCAGCGAGTTTGGCCCGAAAGACCTCGGGGTCACTCCCTTTCAAGACCAAATGCGTCACGTTTGTGCCATTGGCAATAGGTCGGAATCTGAACGCGGCTTGATCCTTCAAACTCGATTTCAGATGTTCGATGACCTTGATCGCGTTCTTCAGACGCCCCACAGTGCCATCAACAAAAGCCAAAGCGATGGCGGCAAAAGGCCAAACCTGAGGCATGCTGGAGCCGTACATCCGACGCACATGATACAAGCCCTCAATCATTGACTTCGTTCCAGCAAGGATCGCTCCCGATGGTGTATGAAAAGTCTTGTAGAGCGAGACGTAGACGGAATCAAAATGCTTCGTGTAGTCGGTCACGTCGATGCCCGTGTAGGCGGACTCAATGAAAATGCGCGCGCCATCAAGGTGCATGGCGATGCCTTCGTCCTTGGCGAAACTTGAGATTCTCTTCATTTCCTCGAAATCAAAATGGGCGTTGGCAGCGCGGCGCACCGGCGACTCAATGGCAATAGCCCCGATATCAAACTTGACTTTGCTGGCTCGTGTGCGCTGAACGCGCTCCTTGACATCCTCAAGCGTAAAACTCGCTGAACCTGGAGATAGCGGGAGTACCGAAAGTCTTCCTAGGACTTGGGCACAGTCACCCGTGTCGTTGTAGATATGACTCTCGGCTTGGGTGAGGACCCGATGCCGATCACCCTGACAATGAGTTGTCAGGGCGATGTGATTGGCCAGGGTTCCCGTGGGCATGAAGATCGCGTCTTCCTTGCCTAAGGCCAGCGCGAGCTTCTCCTCAAGCTTTCGCACCACGCCGCCGCATGAATAATGACCGAATTCAATGTCGGCTTGGTGGGCAAGGAAAGCAAGAAGCGAAGACGACTCCACGGCGTCTAGGTCCAAGCAATCACGCGTGAGTTTGATCTGCCCTTTTTGCAACACGCGTTCGATCACATTTTGGCCTCCAGCTTGAGAAGACATGGAGCCGGTTACCCCAGCTCCTAGGGCTATGACCCCGCTCTTGAGTAGATCTCGCCGGTCCACGTCTCGCTCCCGCTCACTTAGACTATGAATTTACTTACCACCAAGCCCGGGGCTCCAGTGGATGGTCATCTGATCCTCCAAGGCTTCAACACTACGGCTCAAGCCTTGCATCATCGCGGCATCGGCACAAAAATTCGCCGGCACGACCAAGACGTTCTTGCGCCCCTTCTCTTTCAGTTCCTTGAGAACGTTGAGCAGGCCGTGCTCACCTGAAGGCATCGCCAGACGGAGACGGTGAAAGCGGCTGACCTTGTTCAGGGGTTTGGAATCGAGAATCTTCACCCAAGCATCTCGCTCGCTGTCGCTGATATCCTTGGGCAGGACAACAACCGTTGTGCCACCAAAAGGACCGGGGCACAGCGGAAGTGAAAACGGTGACTTGTATCTTGCAGCTTTGACTTTCGTGGAAATAAGAGTTGAGCCCTCTACTTTTGCTGCCTGCTCCGGGCTGAGAACAGCAACAGAAACACCATCCTTGGGTTCGAGGGCGAGAACTCTCGCCCAGTATCTTGCCCGAGGACTTTGCGATGAGGCAACGATATGCTCTCGGGTCTGAGAAGCACTAGCCTTTTCCTTCAATCCAAGTGCCGAGCGCAACACATTCTCGTTGGCAACTTCAACTGCCCAAGGATTGGACTCGACATCATGCACAGCGCTCTTGATGCCCACTGTTTCGTATTCAGCCAATTCGCTAGTCCACCAGCCCTTGTCGCCTTCCGGCAGAACCATGTGAAGTCTCTTCTTCGGTGCCGGGTCGTCCCCTCTGAATTCCGGAAGAGGCAAGGAAAAGTCTTTGATCTTGGTGTAACGCCGCGGTGAGAAGGCAACGATATCCATGTCCATTCGGCTACTGAGAATCGCCGCGCTTGACGCTACGGTCGCTCCAGTCCCCTCACCGGCCACAACAAGACGCTGAGGATCGACGGGGTAGTAGCGTGAAACGTAACCCCAGATTCTCTCAATGACATCATTGAGGGCACCCATGTCGGCAGAAAAACTGTCCGGCCAGAACCAACGGCCACCTTCTCCCATGTCAAACTGAACCGCCGGATAGGGCGACTCGACCACAGCAATAACGGCCTCATTTCCCAGTCTCTTCTTCCATAGCCTCATGCCGTCTTTGGCTGTGAGACCGTCATCTGTGAACCAGATCATGAGGGGAACCTTCTGGTCAGCTGCCAGACCCTTGGGCATGTGCAGTAAGTACTCAATTTCCTTGTCCGTGTGGACAGCCCATTTGCCCTCGTTCAAGTCTCGGGCTCGGGCCTCGGCGAAGACGACATAGTCAGCCGTGGGTGCTCCAGTCAAACGCGCCGTGTTTGGGTTAGCTGTGCTCCGAATATCAACAGTGAACATCTTGGCCTTGGGTTTGCGCAATTTGAATTGGCGAGCGGTGCCGCTCCAGTACAGAGTATGAAATCCACCGTTTACGTGCATAACGGAGAACCCTGGATTGTGGTCCAAAGCAAGTGCGCAGCTTTCCCCCATGGAGTTGTCCCACAACGTCTGTGTCGAAAGCAGTCTTTTGTCGTCGCCAGCCTTAGGCCGCATCATGGCAATGTGTCCGCGCACAGCGTTGTCAACACGGCGCCAATAGGATTTTGTGTTCGCTTTAATTTCTGCTGGCACTTGTTTCTTCTTGTCGCCCGCCAATTTCTTGAGGGCCTCCATGCCACCTCGGGCCAAAAGCCTACGCATGGGGCGAGGGAAGTTGGCCGCTACGACTGGACTCTTCTGCTTCTTTGCCAGCTCGATCATAGGACGATAAGCCGTACGGTAGTTACTCCATGGACGTGATGACTTGAGAAACTCTCTTTCTGTCACCTCACCATGCAAGTAGCGATCAAGGGCCGCTTGTTCATCTCGCTCAAACATCTCCATGGCGAGCACAACTTTCCCGCTTCGACTCTTGAGCAGGCCTTGGTAGACCGCAAGTTCAACACGATGCGTCGTCTCATCGACATGAGTTTCACCGAGAAAAACAGCGTCGGCAGTGCTCAGTTCCTCTAAGAACTTGCCCCAAGAGATAATGCTGCCATCCCGGCCACGCCTGACGCTGGTGGCATGGGTGATATCAGGTGCTTGCCAGTTCTCATCTTGAATGCGAGGCAAGGGATCCGTATTGGCAGCGGGTTTCAAGGATTGCCATGAAACAAGAGAAGTGAGGAGGACAGAAAGAAGAAGTAGGGAGCGCATGGCTATTTCCGTGCAAACAGAGTGAATTTCAGTGAACGAGGATGTTAACGATTTCCTGCAAAGACAGAGAGGGGCGTGGCCCGGAAATTGAATATCTGGCTATTTTGCCCGAATCGACTTGACGAGGCCATAGACTGAAATGGCCAACCAGAAGCCCTCAACCAACGCGGCGGACAGGTTGAAATCAAATGCAAGGGAAATGAGGACTAAAAGAGCCCCCAGGGCATTCAAGAAGGAATATTTGCTTGATGTTGGGCGAATTCCACCGATTTGCAGCAACAAATAGGTGCCGACAATGAGGGCAACACCCAGGGCACCCACGGCGTCATGAAGAGACATAAGTTTTCCAATTGGGATTATTTGTTGCGAACATGCAAGGAGGTCCAGTCGACTCCTCGGCTGCCAATCGTGCACGACACCTGGTCGCTTCTGATGCCAAGGAATGCACGGTGGCGATACAAGGGAGTGATTGGCTCAAGAGTCTCTAAGTGGCGAGCCAGTTCTTGGCGAATCTCCAGCCGGTTTTCCCTGTCGAATGTGGCCTCCAATCGGTCTAAGAGTCGGTCGAGAGTCGCGTCCTTCACACCCATGAAATTGCGACCATTCTTGCCAGCTTGAGAAGAGTGAAAAAGTTCCGAGAAAGACGGCTCCTGGGGACGAACTCGCCAAATAAGCGCAAACGCGTCGAAGGTCCTTGCCTCCAACCTTTGCAGCAATAGCGGCACAGGCAAGCGTTCAATTTCGACGATGAGTCCTCTCTGAGCGGCAACATCTCGCCACGCGTTCAAAGTTGATTCAGCCCAAGGAATTTTGCCCAAGGGTGCCAGCACTCGGATCTTCGTCGGCTTGCCACGGAATTCGAGGCGCCCGTCCCCATCGACATCAGCGAATCCTGCGGAACGCAATTCGTCGTCAGTCACCAACGGCGAATGTTTCTCGACTCTTGTTGGAGCAAAAACACCGGGATGGACGGTGAGCGCCTTTGACTGGGAGGCAACACGCTTCCTGGGAATCAAGCGGCCCAAGACATGACGAACACGTGGGTCTTTCGCCAGTCCCTGTTGACAATTCCAACCGAGAAAACTGAAGCTCGCCGTTTCAAAACTCTTCGCCTTTGCGATCTTGCCCTGCAAGGCCTGGGATTGAGCCACACTCAAAGGTGCCAATTGTATGGCGCCTTCGTTCAACAACAGAGGCAATGTGCCTTGATCAGCAACGTATCTCAACACAATCGTGTCCAAATCGAAACTCCCTGCCAAGTCAGGACACTTGTCTCCCCACCACCTTTCATCACGAGTCAGTTTCGTCTTATAAGCATCCGAGGAGGCGATTCGAAATGGTCCGCTCGAGAACGCGAGATTCTCTGCTGGAGCGTTCGCCATCGTGGCAGACTTGGGCAAGACCACAAAGGTGGTTCCGAAGCGCTCAATGTCGAGATATCCAGGTTTCTCGTAGGTGAGTTCAAAAACCTGGGGGCCCTTCGTGGTGACTTGAATGATCCCATCCACAGCATCGCGTAGGCGGCCCTTTTGTGAACCAATCTGAAGCGCTTCAATGGTCCTCTTGACATCCGCAGACGACAACAATCTCCCGTCACCGAACCGAGCTTCGGGCCGCAAGGTCCAAAGCACACGGCCGTCTACCACTGTCGGCAGTGAGGCTGCCAAAGCCGGCCGCAAGATCCTCTGGTTTGCGTCGCGGCGTAGGAGGGGCAATGAGACGAAGGTCTCGATGATCAAAGCAGCTCGCGCACTGCGGTAGGAAAACGGGTCAAGAGAATCTGGCCCCGAAGGAAACCCGATCGTCATCACTCGCTTCTGCTCAGGTTTCGAAACCGTTGACGAGTCGCCACAGGCGCAGCAACACCAAGTGGCGAGGAGCACCAAAGTCCAGGGCGATCGCAGCAATTTCAACGGAGCAATTGTGTGTTGGCGCTGGTTTGATTGGTTGTCGAAAGATTTGACCATATTCCCGTCACTGGATCTCTTGACCAAAGACCAAACACTCCGGTAGATAGGTCCTTCGTAGCAGCAAACACACGCCCATCAGGGCTGAGACGCATACCGCCGTCCAATGCACCCGGTGGGCCGGCTGACGATGTCAGTCCGTTGCCAGTTGATGTGACAAGAATCGATCCAGCCGGTGTTTGGATCAGTGAACAGATCTTGCCAAAGCGGACATCAAAAGCAACCAAAGAACTTCCAGGAACAGTCACGACACTTGACTGAAGAGTTGTCGTCACGGTACTGAGTTCACGAACTCGTTGAGCGCCGGTCGCCAGTTCATCAACAACCACAATGCAGTTGGGGAGAGCGCCAATCTCTTTGAGCGTCTCGACATCCAGGGGCAGGGTTTGAGCAGTCCCGCCGATAAGTTGGAGCCTGTCAGGTCCCGCACTGTTTGAGTATTGAACCAGAGCTCCGCTTGTCGTGCTCATGTTCCTCAAGGGAGTCAAGGTTGCTCCCAAATCGTAGATCGGCGCCAAAAAACCTGAAGTCCCAGTTTCGTTGGCAATCTGTCCAACAACAGGTGTGACCGAAGGGATGACCGCCCGGTAGGTATCAACGGTGAGAATGTCTTTTCCCGCTGCATAGACCAAATCACCTGTGGCTTTGAATCCCAGACCGACGATGGTGTCAATTGAGTCAATGTACTGAGCAGGATGGGTTACATGAATCTCCGAAGAGCCAGCCGATACACCTTTCACAAAGAGTTCGGTCCCGAGAACCGTCCGCATGTAAGCCACATAGTCACCGGCAGCACTCATAGCCATTTGCATGCCTTGGTTGTCACCGATTCCTGGGTCTTCGTAGTCACCCACAAGATTCGTCAAGTTCGTGGCTGTGCCATCTGCTTTGACGACGTAAACATCGTGATTGAATTTGTCGACACCGGCGCCCAAAGCCAGGGCGCTCCCATTCGCGGCACAGGCCACAGTCTCGTCGACATAGATCGGCACTTGTCCACCCGAGACGGGGAAAATAACGGGCGTCACCAGCCATGAATTCAAGTCCAGACGAAACAAGGTCGTTGCTCCGTCGCCAAAGAACAAAGCTCCGGACAAAAAACACAGACTTGTTGGCTCGATGGTGATACCCAAGGGCGCAGTGATCGCGACATAGGAGAGGTGAGAACCTGGAACATTCCAACCATCTGTGCGCCAAACAAGCAAACTAGCGCCACCATACTCGGGCAATGGGTTCAAGCTGGTGAAAGCCAAATAAGGATCATGATCCGAGACTGCCACGGTATTGTCGAAGGCCGGATCGATTGCTGTCCCTTGGGCCCACGCCAGGAGGTCGATTGTCCCGTTCGGTCGCACCAGCAAGAAACCGGTCTCATTATTGGGGCTGGAAACCCCATGAAGGGTCGTTGAATCAGCAAGAACAACAACCCGCGGTCCCGCGAGGCTCAAGCT
The DNA here is from genome assembly GCA_024275615.1 of Planctomycetota bacterium. Classification (GTDB taxonomy): domain Bacteria; phylum Planctomycetota; family DRQF01; genus S139-23. The sequence goes on along the minus strand of JAJRYU010000408.1, from coordinate 5,035 downwards.
TGGTGTCGCCACATCTTCACGGGCCGAAGCCATGTCGTTTGAAGAGGCAAGAAGAAGATCACGAGGGACGGCTGCTAGCAATTGAGATGGAATGGGTGCCGCCTGGGCCCCATAAGGAAAAATCTCGGCCCAAAGTTGCGATCCTAAGAAGTCGACACGCAAGGGCAGGATTTCTTGATCAAATCCGAATGACAGGACCTCGTAGTCAGAAAATGATACGCCGCCAAAGGGTGCGCCAGAATCGATGGAATAGGCTTGAATGTGAAACGGCACATGGGCAACAGATGCAGCACCGGTAAAAGGCAGAATGATCTCGCCAGCGGCATTGGGCGTAAGACCAGAAAAAGAAACCGCACCAAAAGGCGAATTCAAATCTGGGCCGAAAATTGCCGGACCATACCCAAGACTCTGGAGTGGGATGAGATTTTCACTGAATGAAACGATCAAAGTCACGTTGGCGCCGGGAGCCAGACCTTGAAGCGTCAGCGTATTAGCTACGCCCACAGCTCGATGATCAAATTGTATGCGGGGAACCAACCCCGTCGCCCCAGGAGTACCTTGTCCTTGCCCCTGTAAGGATTGCGAACAAGACGTAAGAAAAAGGACGACAAGGAGAATCGTCAGATTGGTGCTACGGGCTATCATGCAAACCACACTCCGATAAGGGATTCAGCAGGGGCGTACGCTACACGCGCCGGGCTGAATGACCGGATAAAATGCAAGGAGCGAATCGACTGAACGATTCAGTTTAGCTAGTCAGCGAATCATGGTCCAAACCGTTTTAGTTTCTCATACAGTGCCGTTCGGGAAATTCCAAGGACCTTCGCTGCGGCCTTCTTCTCTCCCCCACAAAAATGAAGCGCTTGCTTAATCGCTGCAAACTCTGTCTCCGCCAGAGTTTGGGGTTGAGATCCACGGTAGTTGCAAATCTCTGCTGGCAGGTCAGTCAGGAGAATGACCCGACTTGTCACGAGGAGGCTAAGACGGTCAACAACATTGCGCAATTCGCGAATATTGCCAGGCCATGCGTATTCCGCCATCGCCTCCATGGCTGCTTCTTCGAAAGAAATGTCGCCGCGACCATTAAGCGCTAGGAAATGGCTAACCAACAAGGGGATGTCTTCAATTCGCTCTCTCAGCGGTGGCAACTCGACTTCAATTTGTGAAATCCGATAGTAGAGATCTTCACGAAACTCTGGGCTATTCTTGATGCCCTTGTTGGTAGCGAACACGAATCGCACATCGACTTTTTCTTCTTCGTCACCGCCGATTGGGCGAATGATCTGAGTCTCCAGTACGCGCAGAAGTTTCGCTTGCAACGCCTTGGTCAACTCGCCAACCTCGTCCAGAAAGAGTGTCCCGCCATCAGCGCACCGCAGTAATCCCGGACTGTCCGAAGACGCTCCTGTGAAAGCCCCCGCTCGATGGCCAAAAAGCTCACTCTCCGCTAGGGAATCTGACAGGGTTGCACAGTTGATCGTCAAGAATCCCTTCTGCGATCGCGATGATGCCGCGTGGATAGACTCCGCGGCCAGCTCCTTCCCCGAGCCGGTTTCGCCAGTAATGAGAATGCTGAGTTCGCTTCTTCCCGCTTTTGTCAGCTTCTCGTTCGCTCGGCGCAACAAGGGCGACTTGCCAACCAAGCGCCCAAAACCAGCCCGATGGCGAACACGATTGAGTTCTTGGGATTGGCTCACCAATGCCTGCCGAGCTCGACTTTCACTATCGGCCATGAGAGCCCGTTTGCGATCACTACTCTCCGCCCGGTGTGCCAAAGAAAACGCCGCCGAAGCGATATCTGATAGAATCGAAATAGCAGTGAGGCTTTCCTTTCCAAACGCGTTCGATTGCAAAGGTGTATCGAGGTATAGCGCATGAAACCCTTCATCCGTCGTCAACAGAGGAAAGCATGCAATCGATCGCAGCCCCATGGCACGTACACTCGCAGCAAACCCAAATTCGTCGTCGGTGCCGGCGTCGGCAATCATCATGGATCTCTTGCTCGCGCGACAACGCTTTAGAACCAAGGTACTCAACTCTAGGGTGTCGGAACTACTGCGGTGCTTTTCTGCTCGAGCTAGGACCTCATAATCATCGTCTTCACCGATTCGAACGACAAAGGCCCTCACTGCGGGAGTCAAGTCAAGGATACTGGCAACAATGTCATCAAGAGCATCAAGAAGAGAAGAACTCTCATTCAGATTGGCAAGAATATCAGCGATAGTGCCCAGAGTTTCAGAACTATCGCTCGTCACAAGCCGCCGTTCCAACCGCGATTCCAGACGGCGTAAAGCTGGCATCACAACACCAGCGCGAAATAGAGTTTTTTCTCGTGGAGCCATGTCCTTCTCCAGAAGTTGGCGCAAAGAATTGAGTTTTCGTAGGTGCCAAGAAGCGCGATTCGGCAACCCCGACCGTTGACGGATCTCGATTGCCGCTAACCTGGCGGCGAGACGTTCGAGGATCTCCGGTGAGCGTAGCCCAATGCAAGTCGCCCGAACGTCGTTGCGAAACCCCTCAACAACGGTGGCGAGAAACTCTCGTGGTTCTTCTTGGTCCAACCAGCGGCGAGCTGCACCAAAACGTCCAGCCAACAAGCAAGCGTACGCCAATTGTCTTCTGAGAGTTTCTCTTGCTCTGGCATCAGGCCCAGCGAGGATTGTCGGAGCCGCTCTCAATAGATCTTTTCTCGCGGCAACGAGTTCTCCGGCACCCAAGTGGGCAATACCGCGGCTTGCGGTGGCGGCGGCCAGACGAAAGTCGTCACCACAGGAAGCGAAAAGCCACATGGCTTCACTTTGAGCTCGGGCCGCATCGTGGCTCCTGCGCGCACGACTGAGCGTGACACCAAGATTGGTGAGCGATGCTGCAACTTGATCGGCACACCCAAAGTCCCTGAGCAAAGAAAGCGCTTGCTGCATGATTCTTGTCGCCGCCGATAGGTGACCTTCATCAAATCGCACAAGGCAAGATTGGCTAGGCACGCAGCTTCTCGTCGTTTATCACCGATTTCTCGCCAAGATGCGAGAGCCTCCAAGAACAGAGACCGGGCTGCATCACCTTGTTTTAGCGATCGTTTGCTCAAACCCAGCATGGTCAAGCAACGAGCCTTGGCTTCCCCGGATAAGTCTTCGAGTCCAATCCTATCCAAGGACGCCGCAGCGGAATCGATTTGCCCGGAAAGAAGCTGAAGATAGGCCATCTCGGCGAAGACCTCATCCAATTCCTGAGAGTCCTTGTTGTTGTTTGAATAATCCCGAAGGTATGTGATGGCCGTCTTGAGATCGCCCTTGACCGCGAGGACTCTGGCAATCGCTAGAGTCCACTGTGCCAAGCCAAGCTCACGAATATCCTGACGCGACATGGAAACGAGACGCTCCACCGCAAGATCGGTGCGCTCCGTTTGCAACAAGGCACGCACAGCAATCATCTTGAGCTTACCTCGACCGGAAAGTGTCTCGTTGTGATCAAGGATGCGATCGACATGGACCACAACGGCTTCCGGAAAGGGAGAACGGACCCAAGCCTCAAACCGCTCGACCGCCGCCAGCACAGAGTCGCTATCCTCATTATCCGAAGCGCTATCGGACAAAGACCACGTCAACGCTCCGGTCTGTGAACAATCGTCTGTAAGAAGCTTGACGGGATCCAACGCGCCAGCGGGATCGCAAATCTGCCCAGAAAAAACAAGCTCCGTGAGTGCGGCATCGACGTCGATTGCCGACAAACGAGTCAGTTTGCTCAAGAGAAGTCGATCGAGATAACCACCGTTTTCCCGCAAGGTTTGTTTTACCAGGGTGGCATGCGCGCTACCAAACAGCCGCGCCGCTTCAGCATCGTCGGCAACTTGGGTGCCAATCGCATTGAGATCGGCGAACAAACCTCCTCCGAGTCGATGAATGAGACCAGAGTCCAAGGAACCACGTAGGATACGAAGAACAAGACCGGGCCGACCCTGTGCTGCTTCAATGAGGCGCTTGGCGATCAGTTGGCCACGGTCAGGATTGTTCTGCCATTCCCGCGGAAAAAGCGCCGCAAGTAGGCTCTCTCCTTGCTCGATCTTCCAGTCGGAAAGCACAAGGGGCCCCTCTAAGCGGCTCGTGGCCGCAGCAACGACAAGCGTGAAGTCAAGCTCAAGCTCGGCAAGAGCTTGACACCTCCTCAAGAACTCGCGCCCGGAAGGACTCGTTGCAGCTTTTTTTCCTAAAACGACAAGAACCGGAGTCTCAAGATGGGCGACAAGATCAAGGAAAGCCGTTGTTCGGTCACGGCGTTGCTCAAACTCCGAGCTCACCGTCTTTTCAGCAAATTTGGCATCGGCATCTGTGAGTTCGAGGCCAGCATCAATGGCAATCTGGCGCCAAATCAATTGAGTGTCAAACCAATCTGCTTTGAAGCATGTGGGCTGGCCAGAAACAGCGACAGTCACGGCAACTCTCTCTAGGATTGCATCACGCCCACTACTCTCTTCCCCACCTAATTCTATAACGCTCACACCCTTACCCGCGAGCGCATCGCAAACGGCTTCCGTCAATTTTCGAGGAACTTCACCGGCGTCGACAGCAGGAAATCGTGGAGGCAATGTCAGTGGAACTGCCGTTCCAGAATCATCGTCTGCTAACCAGGACATGGCGCTGTGCCGGGCTTTGGCATCCTCCAAGAGCAGAGTGTCAATCACGCGAGAAATGTCGTGGTAGCCTGGTGAATCACTCCCGGTTCGACACTGGCGAACCACATCAAGAGTGCGCCCCAGAGCGAACCAATCACAAGCTGCCGTGGGCGCTTCACCAGCGATGAGTTCCGGTGAAAAGAAATCCGGTGTACCACCGAGGAGAGTCCCTCCCACAAGAGGAGCGGCATACCCAAAATCGATGAGAGTTGCTGCAAGGCCCGACTCGCGCAATTGGATCATGATATTGCCAGGTTTGACGTCACCGTGACGCAACCCAATCACGTGGAGATGGGCGATCGCCGAGATCATCTGATCGGCAATCACGAGCAAGTCGTCGTCAGTCAGCTCTTCCGCAAGCTGGCT
>JAJRYU010000407.1 GCA_024275615.1 Planctomycetota bacterium | reverse complement strand
CGAAACCCTTCGGCCTCACATTGAGTGGAGAACATCTCACTGGACAAGTAGAGCCCCTCAAAAGTCTTGTTGTTTTGAGGTTCTGTCCGCGTTGTCACTTCGAGACAAAAAGAGCTCGGCGGGTTTTTCAGCCGGATTCCCAAGGGTGATACGTCGTAATCGGATTCACAGAGCAGTACACCATCGAGAGCGAGACTTATCACATCCTCTGGGACACCCGCCAGCTCGAGATCTACTCCTCCGCCGGCATCATTGCGGACATAGTGCACACGGCTCAGAATCAATGCATGATCATCGTAGAGGTCAAAATGGAGTTCAACTTCAGGGGCCAAATAGTTCGGAGCCTTGTAGTCGGCTAAGCGTATGGTCTTCGGCGTCGTGCAATCCGTTTTCACAGCGATTCTCCAGGGTCTTTTGTCAGACAACTAGATAGCTGATCAGCGGCGATTTCGCCAGCTTACTTGGGAGTTGCGCCGAGTTTTGCCGATCGGAACCAAGCTGCACTACCCCACGTCCCAAAACCAACACGACTGGCAAGAAGCGGAAAATACTCCTCAAGCTCGAAAGCAGCCCACCGCCCGCCCTTTAGTTCGACGCGGAGTTTCTTGTTTTTTCTCAGGTAGCGTAGTGTGACGTGATGCCAATGAGGGGCAGTCGCCTTGCCAATCGCCAAAGCCGACTTGTAGTTCACATGGCCAACCTTCTTCCAGTTGCCGTGAAGAAAACGCCAAAGTTGAATTGATTTCGGAACAAGAGCGACTTTGTAGAACTGTGTCGCGTACCGACCGGGTTGATAGCCGAAATAGAGATCGACTTGGTTCGTCGGACCCGGCAAGTAAGAAAAATCTGCCGAAAACTCGAATCGGTCGGCGGCAGAGACCCTGTCGGGGAGAATCGCCCGCGCGTCAGAATCACGGGTCGCTGTGACGCGAGTACCAGAATCAAGATGATCAAGGTAGCCATGAACGGTTGCCGGGGATGCTCCTTCATCCCGAATCGATGCCAGGACCCCTTCATATGTCAATCGAAGGCTCCCGGAACTTCTCTCGAGTTGTTCGCGCAACTGTGCTTCGGAATGCCGCGTGGCGGCGACCTTGTCATTGGCATCCAGGAGTTTCGGGATTGCCCCAGCGTGATAGAGCTGGCGGCAGACCAGATAACTCATGACGTAGAACGCTTGACGGCTGGCTGCCATTTCCCCCGCTGCAAGATCTTCCACTGTTGGCAAGGTACCAGCGCTGCGATAAAACCATGCCTCTCCCAGGTTCTGCCGGTAGAATCGTTTGCCATCGCCAGGACGCATTTTTTCCAGCGCCAATTCCACTCCCAGTTCAGTTAGTCCTTCGGCAAACCAATCCGCCCAGTAACCAACGGCACCAGGGCGTAAATGTTGCGCAACGAGGTGGTTGATCTCATGAATGAATGTGCTCAGCGCCATCATCGGATAGCCAAGTGCGCCATCTCGTTTCTTATTGGGCTTCAGCGGTACAGAACAATAGGCGCGATCGGTGAGACGGCTGGCAAAACTACCGGCATCAGCGAAAGTCCCGCCGGTAAGAAGTCTGTCGGCCTCACGATAAGAACTCTGATTGGGAAACAGGTAGAGAGTAAAGTCCTTCCTTGAAATACTCCCACCGTAAATTTCTGACTGAACATCAACGGCAATGTCCAGCTGCGTTTTCAGGGTGCGGATGAAGTCTGATGACATCCGGTCACTGAAGACTGTGACCCGCTTGCCCACACTCTTCTTGAGACCTTTGGTAAGAACCCGATGGCCCCTCTCCGACAAGAATCGAAAACTGAATTTGATGTTGCCACACCGCACAAGCACAACGCCACTCGAACCCTGTGCCCTAACGGACAATTGGGCCGGTGCGCTTGAAGCGTCGTAGATGACCAACGATTGCTTGCCAATGACCTTGCCCTTGTCATTTCGCAAAACCCAATGGACGCTTTTTCTCTCATCAACAAATCCAAGACGATACTCACCAGGCTCAACGGCTGCGCCAAAGAACCACCCGGGTTCCCCTATCGTCACCCTTGCTACATCCGCTAGGTTTTCTTTGTTCTCTTTTGTAAGTACGTCGCCAGCGCGTACGGCATTTAGCATACCCCAAGAACACAAGGGGGCATTACGAATCGTCGCGGAAATTGACGCCGCTTTCGCCTCGCCCGACCAGCCGGCCCGTTGTAGTTGCGAGAGGAACTCTTTGCCGGATTCTTCAAGCTCTTGGGCAACGCTTGGTCGGGCAAAAGCAAGAAGAACAAAACAGCACAAGAAAACGACTCGCAAGCCTATGGATGGACGCAAATCTTCGACTCCTCTCAAACTCACAAGCAGTCTCCCAGCTAATCCCAATTTCTGCCAAACGACTTCATGTTGTCAAGCACGATGGAAAGAGTATCACAAATGGGAATTTGCTTACGGTTGGTCAATCTCCCCACGGTTGGCGGGCACAGGTACATCGGCAAAATTTGGGTTAGCCCACGGTATCGGAAGAAGGCTCGCCACCGCTCCGCCGCCACAACTCCTGGCGACGCGCCCAGACAAGTCCCTTCAGCAACTGCAAGTCCGCCATCGATAATTTTCGCGCGATGCCATAGGTGACTAAGAACCGAAAACGCTCGATTCTTGAAAAGAACTTGTGTGCGTGTTTGTCAAGAGTGGCGAGATCGTGAATCACGCCCCGTTCAAAAGCACGTCCTTGACAGATCTTCCCCTGCGTAGAATCCACATGAGCCAATTCGATCTGATTTCCTTCGGCACGAATCAGGATGTTGCGGAATTTGAGATCACGATCGATGTAACGAGCGTTGTGCATCAATGCCACTTGTCTTGCCAGAACACCAACAATCAAACGGCGCTCCTTGATCCCGGGCGGAGACTCACCCAAAAGCACTTGCTCTAATTCTCTAAACTCGGTGAGCTCTTCGGTGAGCAAGAAAGCAGCTATCGGCCGGCACCAAGAGCGTTCTTCGCCGAATGCGATCGGCATCGGGCATCTCACGCCGAGCTTGCCTAAGAGGCAGAGGTTTTCAAATTCCCTACGGCAATGGCTCTTTTGAAGAAGATAGCGCCATCGTTTTCTATGTTTGCGATAGTCAAAAGTCTTGAGGAAGTAGTGTATGTCGGGTGCGCGCGGATCGACAATACGTTTCATCGAGGAGCGCGTGTCCTGCGAGACGACCTCACCCTTCACGTCCAGAGCCCGCAAGGCATCAAGAATCCCCAAACGTTCAACGAGGTCTTTTGCGCCCCCACTGAATTGGCGCTTGGACAAAGGCACTCTCCATACCGCGGTCTGCTCAATGCCAACTACAAATTCATTGTGCATCGGCCTATATCAGGTCAAGTCTGGACAGCATTCTCTCGCAAAAAGGCCTATTTCTCAAGTAAAGACCAAAGCGAACGGCAGGCACGGAAAAACGTGCCAGGGAGGTTGACATCTTCACAACGTCAGTATTGTCAACCAGACAGGTCGCCTCACTGACGTCATCCACCTATCCCTTGTGTTGGGTGATATTCCAAGGGCCGGGTTGTGATGATCCGGCTCGTCATGGAGACGGATGGGATATGGCCTCGTTACGGTCGTGCCTGAATGCCGACCGTGGAAAACCACTCCCCGCAATGACCTTTCTTCCAGTGCCATACGCAGGACGCGCAATCTTTTCCATTCCATGGCTCAACCACGCAAGGATCATGCCAAAAACGTGGTTGACACATCAGTTAGCTTCTTCCAGCTCGTGGACGCTCTTCAAACGCTTTGGGGGTCGAAATAGTTGCATTTCCAAAGTCACTACTATCGATACAAAATGGGATTTCGTTACCTCTCCGCAACAACAGGTAACGATATCGAACCACCTTGCAAAGCGATCAAGATCGCGGCTATGATGCGCCGCTTTCAAGCGGCCATGAGGTGCTGCCAATGGTAAGCGCTTGGTTATCTTAAGGCTGATTTTTGCACCTGGAATTCTGAGCAAGCCCCACGATTGCAATGGAGAACATCATGCGCGAGTTTCTGGATGGAAACACCGCCGTTGTCAGAGGAGCCCTCGCCGCGGGCTGCGATTTCTTTGCTGGTTACCCTATCACTCCCGCTTCTCCCATCTTGATGCAAATGATGACTGAGCAACCCAAACGCGGTGGTGTTGCCATTCAAGCAGAAGACGAAATCGCATCCATTGGCATGTGCATTGGTGCAACCATGTCTGGCTCCCGAGCGATGACAGCCACGTCCGGGCCTGGAATCAGTCTCTACAGCGAGAACATCGGCTTGGCGATCATGACCGAAGCCCCCTTGGTCATCGTCGATGTGCAACGAATGGGACCTTGTACTGGCGCTGCAACGACCACGGGACAAGGCGACGTTCAATTCGTCCGCTGGGGCACTGCAGGTGGCTACCCCATTATTGCTCTTGCTCCTTCGAACATTCGCGAATGCTACGAGCTGACGATGCGCGCGTTCAGTTTGGCAGAACGGTTCCGTACTCCCGTCTTCGTCCTCATCGACAAGAGCCTTGGCGCCACAACGGTCGGAGTTGATGTCCATGAGTTCGTCCATCACGTTGTCGCCGACCGCAAACTCTGGCGTTCATCAGCGCAGACAACATCAAGAGATTTTCGTCCTCACAGCTATGAACCTCGGGATGCTGTCCCAGTGATGGCCCGGTATGGTGATGAAGCCACCCTTCGAGTGACCGGATCCACCCACGACGAACGTGCATTCATCACCAAGGACAGAACTACCATCGATGGCCTCAACAATCACTTGGCCGACAAGATCGAAAAACACCGAGACGAGATCGAACTTGTTGTCGAGGACCTTGAAGAAGGCGCCGATACTCTCTTCCTTAGCTATGGCGTGACCGCAGGATCCATGCGCGAATCAGTCATCACGGCTCGGCGACAAGGTCGCAAGGTTTCAGCTCTATGCATCCTCAGCCTTTGGCCCTTGCCGGAGACAGCCTTGGCAAGAGCTTTCAAAGGCATCGAGAGAATTGTCGTCGCCGAACTCAACTTGGGGCTCTACCGCCGGGAGATCGAACGCTTAGCTCGTCACATTGAAGTCGTCGGCCTAACCAGGCTTGACGGTGGCTTGATTACGCCGAGCCAGTTTTTGGAGCTGCTCAAATGACCGAAACAAATTCCAACATGACGCCGGAGCTTCGCAACGAACGTGCCTATCCTTTCTGTCCAGGTTGTGGACATGGACCGATATTGGACCACTTGAGCGCGGCCATGGCAAAGAATGGCCTCAATCCCACAGATGTCGTCATCGTCAGCGACATCGGCTGCTCTGGACTGTCTGACCAGTATTTCAACGCCAACGCTTTTCACGGACTTCACGGGCGCAGCATTACCTATGCATCCGGAATCAAATTGGCTCGTCCGGAATTGGAAGTGGTCGTCATAATGGGAGACGGAGGCACAGGTATCGGTGGCGCTCATCTGCTCAGTGCTGCCAGACGCAACATCGGCATAACCGTCATCATCATGAACAACTTCAACTTCGGTATGACCGGCGGCCAGCATTCTACCACCACGCCCACCGGCGCGACGACGAGCACCACGCCTCTTGGCAATTTGGAACAGCCCCTAGATATTTGCGCCACGGTTGGCGTCAATGGTGCCAACTTCGCCTATCGGGGCACTAGCTTCGATCGCGATCTTGCCGACCGAATCGCCGAAGCCATGAGGAGACCGGGTTTCGCCCTTCTTGACATTTGGGAGTTGTGCACAGCCTACTACGTCCCCAAAAATAGACTCAGCAAGTCGGGTCTGAACGAGACACTTGACAACCTGGGATTCGCAAACGGGTTGCTCTACGAGAACGACCATCCCGAGTTTTCCCACGCCTACGAAGAGTTCTCTGCGGAGATGCGAAAGACAGCAAGAACAAGAACGACTAGACTTGAAAGCGCATTCGCAACGACGCTTTCTTCCCGATTCGATTTGGTTGTCGCCGGTTCCGCCGGGGCCAAAGTTCGTTCTGCCGTGGCGACCATGGCCAAAGCTGGCCTTGTCTCTGGCCTTCATGTCGCCCAAAGCGACGACTACCCTATTACTGTGCAAACAGGCCACAGTGTTTCCGACCTCATCCTTTCGCCCCAGCCTATCCACTTCGCCGCTGTTGAAACGCCGCAGGCGCTCCTCATTCTCAGTCAGGATGGTCTAGCCAAATCTCAAAGACATTTGGCGAACATGAAGGATATAGATCATGTGTTCGTGCTCCCAGAGTTCTCAGATGTAGAGACGCGCGCTCAAGTTGAAGTGATCGACTTCAGCAACAACTCAACACGAATCACACGTACAAGTATGGCATTGGCCGCGACGGCCGCGGTTGCCGCTCGCCTCGGACTGGTTTCCCGCGAATCTTTAGATGCCATTGTCGCCATGGGGAAACCAGCCTTTCGTGCCCAAAACGAATCGGCAATTGCTGCCGGATTCTCCTAATCATTTGGGTCCAGGCAATGTCTCGCCGTACTTCGTGCCTTGGGCAAACTTCCCTGTTTCCATGGCTTCGTCCTTGCGTTGACAGTTTGGGGCAAAAAGAGGAAAAATGGCTCTGACGTAGAAGAACTGTGAGCAAACGTCTGACGCCCGAGGAGAATTCGATGCGACACATCTACTTGCCATTTTTCGTTGCTGCCCTGGTCCTATCCACGCTCTGCCTTCCGGCCCAAGAATCCAGAAAGTCAAAGAGCAAGAAGAAGGGCAACAAGGAAACAATCAAACCCTACGATGAAGTCATCACTGACAAGGCAAAGAGCGATCCTGGCCTCTTCTTGGTTCATCGTGTTGGCGACAAGATCTTCTACGAAATCTCAAAAGCCTCACTTGGTCAACCCATGTTGTGGGTCACGCAAATCGCGCGCACCCAGTCTGGCTCGGGTTACGGCGGCACTTCAGTGGGCAACCGTGTTATCCGTTGGGAACTTCGCAACGAAGACGTCTTGCTTCGGGACGTCAAGTTTCGCATTCGCGTGACCCACGGATCCAAGAACGCCAGAGAAGCCGTTGAAAGAACTTCCCTCGAACCGGTGATCGCGACTTTTCCAGTTAAGGCTTGGGGAAAAGACCAGGCAGCGGTCATCGATGTCACCGATCTCTTCATGAAGGACTTGCCTGAGTTTAGTGCAAAAAGACGCCTCAATGCATCGGGAGTCGATGCGAAACGTAGCTTCTTTGATAGTGCCAAGTCATTCCCAACGAATATCGAAACAAAGGTCCTCATGACCTACAAGCTGAAACAAGATTCACCGGGTGCGAACTCAGGAAGAAGACGTCGCAGGCGCCGGGGCAGACGTGATCCTTCCGTCACTGTTGAGTTGCATCACAGCATGGTGAAACTCCCAGAAAAACCGATGACGCCGCGTCGTGCTGATGACCGCGTCGGATTCTTCAGCGTCGGCTTTGAAGATTACGGCGATAGCGAAGATCATGCAGTCGAGGAAGTCAAATATAT
>JAJRYU010000406.1 GCA_024275615.1 Planctomycetota bacterium | reverse complement strand
TTCATGCTCTTTGAGAAAAGCTGCCATTTTCAGGGCTGTGGCGCTGGGTTTCTTGGGCTTCATTTGGGGCCTCCTAATAGTTGGAGGCTTTCATAGCCATTGAGATGGCCTCACTGAAGATGGGGTTGGCCGGACGGACACAAGTCCAACAACTCTTCGTCGCTCAAGGAGTCGCTAATGTGAGCCATGAGTCGTCCTTGAAAGTATCCAAGGGCATTGCCTTTCGCATCGCGATAGTCGGCAGTCAAGTCGTACGCGAGGGCCAAGTTCCTCGTTTGAAAATTGGTCACCAAGCGTCGTGCCGGTGGATACTGAAGAAACTCCTCTATCGTTGCGTTTTCGCCATCAAACTCCTCAAGTAACCAATGGGGGCGCCTCGTGCGGGCCGCTTCTTTCGGGTTGCGAACCTTGATGTGTTTGAAGGTTGAAAGAGTGCGCGCCACCGGATCTCTCAGCATCGTCAGGATTCGAGGAGGGCGGCTAAAATGGGACACCACACTGAACCCGAAGTGGCCCACGACGAATCGATACTTGTCCAGTTCGCGAGGATCTTCCTTCAAGCAACTCGCGAGCTGGTGAAGGCCCCCATACTGATTGCGGACTTTTGGCGGGAATTTCTTGTAGAGGACGTTGCGGAAACTGGTGCCAGCATTCTTGGCAATATGAAGGAAGTAGTACTGTTCCAAAATTCGTCCTGCCTCAATATGTGGATTCCCGATCGACCTCTAACGGAAATCGAAATTACCTGACCCAGACCGCCATGTCGACCCCGTCCGGTTGCAGTTTACTTCTGGGATTGGCTCACCTCCTTGTTTTGTAATGAGGCGAGCTAAAGTAGGTTGGCGAGAGACCTTGGGAGGATTCCGAACTCGACCATAAGAGGGTGGTTGCTGATTCTCGCAATCCGTGGCATTTGCCGCGTGCTTTGACCATAATCTGGGCGTCATTGTCTTTGCTAGGATGCGCACCATTGAGCTCTCACGATTCCGATGAAACAGCGGCAGATCTTCCACCAAATGAAAACGACAAGACGGAGTATGTTGCTCGTAGCGGCGACATCACGAGCGGCAGCGATCCCTCTTTTTTAGAAACACAAGCGGACAGCGAGTTTCTCCTTGGCCCCTACCGCATCATCAAAGAATTGGGACGTGGTGGTATGGGGGTGGTCTACTTGGCGGAAGACCCAGTCCTGAAGCGTCGTGTAGCTCTCAAAGTCTTGCCGCCGAGTTTTGGCTCTTCCCCGGCTATGCTGGCACGCTTTAAGCGCGAAGCAGAAGTGGCTTCGCGCTTAGATCATCCCAATATCTGTGGCGTCTTGCGTGTTGGTGAAACGGATGGCAAGCACTGGATCGCTATGCGCCACATCGTTGGCGAAGGATTGGATGAGATGCTTCGCAGTGACGACTCGATGTCACGATTTACCAGTTCAATCTCAACCCGTACTGTGGGAGGCATGGCTCCCGAGCTGGCGGCGAAATTGAGCACGATCGAGACGGTGGCCAGAGCATTGCAAGTGGCCCACGACGCCGGCGTTGTCCATCGCGATCTAAAACCAGGCAATATCATCGTCAATGAGCAGTGTGAACCCGTCGTGCTTGATTTTGGTTTGGCCATGGACATGCAAGACGTTGGCGGCGCGGCTCTCACTCAATCAGGTGATGTGCTCGGCACGCCCTACTACATGGCTCCCGAACAGATCCGCGGCGATGCCAATCGTGCGGATCTACGTGTTGACGTTTGGGCCATGGGTGTGATGCTGTTTGAGATAATCACAAAAACCCGCCCTTTTGACGGTGCCACTCGCGATGCGCTTTATCGGTCTATTCTTGAGGACGAACCTCCAAACCTGAGGAAGTTCCTGCCGCAAGCCCCTAAGGACCTGCAAACGATCGTTGAGACCGCTCTGGCCAAGCAAACAGACAAACGCTACGCCTCGGCCTCCGCCTTGGCGAACGACTTGCGTGCTCTTATGGAAATCAGGCCGATTCACGCCAGACCGGTGGGTCTCATAGAGAAAGGAATCAAACTGGCGCGAAGACGACCTGCCATGGCCACGTTAATCTTGGCACTTGTTCTCGTCTTGCCGACCTTAGCTGTTT
>JAJRYU010000405.1 GCA_024275615.1 Planctomycetota bacterium | reverse complement strand
GGCATGGGCGGCGACGGTGCTGGAATCTACGTGAATGCAGGTTCGGTGACATTTACCAACTGTCAGTTTGACAACAACTCGTGTGGTAAAGGAGGCGATGGCAGTCCCGGTGACAGCCTTGGGGCAGAAGCAGGTCCCGGTGGCCGAGGCGGCGCCGGCGCAGCGATCTACTTTGTCGCTGGCAGTCACACGATTGACGGTACGCAGTTCAAGAACAACACCTGCGGCGATGGCGGCGACGGTGGTTCCACGATTGGCGCTGACGCTCTCCCCGGTGGTGATGGTGGTGGCGGCGGCGCTATCTTTTCTGCGGCGGCGGCCACACCCCATATTTCTAATTCCCTCTTTGAGAACAACGAATGTGGCAAAGGGGGTGACGGTGGTCAGACTGGTTCGTTCTTTGCTATTTCAGGCAACCCAGGTGGCGGCGGTTTCGGCGGATCTGGTGGTGCCTTGAGCTTCGCAGGTAGTCCCCTGATTGACGCTTGTCTTTTCTATGACAACAAGTGCGGCAAGGGCGGCGTTGGCGGCGAAGGATTCGGCGTGACCAGCGGCGGCGGGGGATTCGGTGGCAGCGGTGGCGGTATTTTCATGAACGGCGGCGTTGGTCTCGTCACCAACTCGATTTTTGCCGGAAACTTGGGGGGCGATGGTAATGATGCCGGCCCGTCAAACATAGCTCAGGGTGGTGGCGGTGCTGCTGGCGTTGGCGGTGCCATGCTCATCGTTGCAGGTGGTCTTTCGGTTGGCAACTGTACCATCATTGCCAACGAAACCGGCCTACCGGGCCTTGGTTCCACTCCGGGAGTCCCGGGCATCGGTGGTGGCGTTTTCGCCTTTGGCGGCAACATGGACATTTCGAACAGCATCGTTCGAGATAACCTTGCCGCTGGAATGCCAGACAATCTCTTCGATCTAGGACAAGGTGTCTTTGTTGTCGCCGTGTCCGATGTCGGAGGCAATTATGCCGGCCCCGGGAACTTCGATCTTGATCCTCTGTTTGTGGATGCAGCGAACCGCGACTTTCATCTATCTGAATTGTCCCCTTGCCGCGACGCCGGCGATGATAGCTTCGGTTTTGTGACGGCTACTGACTTTGAAGGGGACCCGCGCATCGTTTGTGGCAGCCTCGACATCGGTGCTGACGAATTTAACGTCATGCCCCTAGCCCTTGGTCAGGCACCACGGGTTGGGCTTAGTAGCTTGGACATTCAATCGTCAACAAACCTTTATGGCTGCACAGTCGATTCGGAGGCCCCTGGTCCATACAAGACAAACATCTCGGCTGGAAGCACGTTTAGCTTTGACATTGAAGGACAACCTCTTCAGCCCATCATCTTGGTTTATGCCAACTTGAACTTGGGCACGGCAACTTATCCAGGTGGAATCGGTCAGTTCGACATTGGCGGCGTGCCCAGTTCCATCGATGGTATCCCAGTGGGGCTGACGGTCTTTGCCGATGGCACCGCCGTTTACATTCAGAACAACGGTATCGTCACCGATGCCACAGGAATCGGCAGTTTCAGCTACGTCATGCCAGCGTCCATGCCCCTTGGCATCTTGACCGCTTTCCAAGCTGTCGTCTTTCATCCCGCGGGGGTGGCCATCAGTAACGCTGTAGAGATTGAAATCACGCCATAACCTCTTTCTCAATAAGAATGAACGAGCCCGAGCTGAATCGCTCGGGCTCTTTTTTTGTCTCCACACCTAGGATCGATCTCGCACAGCGAGAATTCAAAATTATTTGTGATTGCAATGAGTAGCACTTTATGGCGGTCTATGTGTTGGAGCGTTAGCGGCTGCCCCTAGTCTTGGGGTGCCGATGAGAGAAGTAGAGGGGAAGAACTATGCACAAATTGGCGCTTGCAGTTTTCGTATTTCTATTGAGCTGGACAACGACCCATGGCCAAGACGCTGCGCCACAGGCTTATCGCGGCATCGCTTGGCAGCCAGTCTTTGGCAAGGCACTTCAGCTGGCGAAGAAAGAGTCCCGACCAATCATGGTCGCTTTTGTCTTGCGCGGAGAGTCAGCCAACGAGTCGATTTGTGGCGAGCATTTTTTGGACAAGGAGATTATCGAACTCAGCCGCAAGTTCGTTTGTCTCTTGGCTTATGCGAAGAATGTGAAAGGCGAAAATGGTGGCAGTACTCAAACGAGTGACGGCTACGTCACAACTTTTGCACAGCAAGTAACAGCTGCCCAACTCATGAAAGTGGAGTCTGAGGCGCGAATCGAGTTCCTGGAAGCAGGGCAAGTGTCAGCACCCCAGTTTCTATTCGTCCATCCGGGTGGCGAAAAGATTCTCTTGCGCCACGTCTGGTTGTTGTCGCCAGCGGAACTCTTGCAAAAAATGCACAAGGCCCTGCACTTCTACGACCCGAAACATGTGTTACCCAAGAGCCTTGCGGTATCTACGGAATCGGATTTGGTTGAAATCAAGAAGCTTATTATTGCCGCGGATGGCAAGAACATGATGACGCGCCGGGAGGCCATGACCAAAGTGGCAGTCAAGGAACACCCCATGGTGATCGATTTCTTGATCAAGCAAACAGGAAAGGACGTCGATCAATCGCGACGGTTGGAAGCCGTTCGAGCCATGGGGCAGAACGGGCAGGTCAAGTACCTCCCATG
>JAJRYU010000404.1 GCA_024275615.1 Planctomycetota bacterium | reverse complement strand
GTCATTCTATGAGATTTTCTTCATCTGTCATGCTTGTGCCCGGTGCCATCGTCTGATCCTCCCTATCTTTGTTGCCAAAGTCCAGATCAAAAAAAGGCGGCCCTGTGTGGGACCGCCTTCGACTGCAATCGGTGCTGCCAGCAAGAGCGAGCTTGTTGTCATTTCTTATTTAGAAGACGACAATCTCCGCACCCCGGGACGCTGAATAGCTCCACGTCGCTGGGCTGGCTGGATCGAACACAAGCCATTGGACGTAACGGGTCATGCCAATAAGAGCGGGGGCGTTGGGTATGGGGAAATGCGCTGTGGCGTAACCCTCTGCTGCTCCCATCCCGGCGGTTGTGTATTCCAAATAGCCAAAACTTGCATCGTTAACATCGATGGCAAAAGGAATCCCGGCGAGAATGGTGTTGGGTGCTGCTTGGACATCGGAGAATAGCAAATACGCGGTGCTTGCTCCGAGGGTATGAGTGACTCCCAAGCGATAATCCAAGTTGCCAATGCTGGGTGGATCAAAAGCCAGCATGATGGGTGTGTGGCCTCCGTCGCCCTCAAGACCGTCGCCATAAGTGAATGAGCCAAAAGGATTGGTTTCGCTGTAAAGCGTGGGGCGGTCAAAGGGGAATTGGCTGAGAGCGACTCGGGGATCGGTGAGTCCGTGGACCAAGAAATCAACCAGGTCCGTCCACAGGATGCCAGGAAGATTGATCTGAGACATGATCGGATCTTGGTTTAGCGAAAAATCACCTTGGCGCGCATAAAACGACAGCACTTGCCAGATCGAGAAGAAGCGTCCGTTGTGCATGAGCCGAGGCCGCAAAGCAAAGTTCCGCAACGAAGGTGTCTTGAACAGACCGAGGTCAGCCGCGTTGCCCGTCACGTTCATGCGTCCGGCATCTTCTGTTGGTGGGCGAATGCCAATGTTGTGGAAACTCTGGTCTGTGGTCAAAGCGCCACTATGACATTGGTTGCACTGGCCGACGGTATTGAAGGTCTGGAGCCCAGCTTGTTGCGCAGCCGTTAAGGCACTGGTATTTCCGCCAAGGAATGCATCGTAAGGAGTTTGATCGGCAATAAGGGTGCGTTGGTAAGTGGCCATGGCCAAAGCCACACGCGCTGCGGTAATTTGATTGGTCCCGAAAGCCGCCTGAAAGAGCAAGGGATAGGTCGGATTGGCACTCAATGCTGTGGCAACGTCAGCTGGTAGATTTGACGCCAACTTGAGCGGTGTCGCCCCTTGCAGTTTTGTCGTCACCTCAGACCAGACTCGACCGTCATGTCCCATGAGGCCACCGGACAAAGTGACAGCTGCAGAGAGATTCTCCAACGCTCCTCCGGATGGCAAGATATTGACGTTTGTGTCCGGGTCGTCAAAGACACCTCCTACGCCACCATCCCAAAGCAACTCGGGGACGAATGCTGAGTTAATTGTCGAGGGTGCCAAACGACCGGTTGATTGCGGAAATAGAAAAAAGACTGGGTCCGGCATGAAATCGTTGTTGCTATCGGCCCGGCGAACAGAGGGAGAGCCGAAGGCATCATCCAGAGTGCCAAAGGTGAGATCCACACCCGGATTGACACCAAAGCGCGGATCTGCGCCGCCAAATTCACTGCGGTGGCAAGTGCCGCAGGCCATCCGGTTGTCAGAGGACAGTTGTTCGTCCCAGAAGAGGATCTTTCCCAAGACAGCCTTAGCTGGGGTGATCGCATTCCCTGCTGGAACAGGAATCGCTGGGAGACCCTGAGCAAATCCGGAAGCCATGCAAGCGAAGAAGATCGCGACAAAAAGCAATGTGCGACGGTAAGTGAGCATCTATATTTTCCCGTTAATTGAGATGTGGCGGCGATCCGCATTGGACGCAGCCCTAGTCTCAAGCCTCAAGACTCATAAAAGGTGGATCGGCACGTCAACCAAAAAATTGGGTATCCAGTTAACTAGCGATCCTATAGATCAGAGCCAGCCGTGCAAGTCTTGAGTTTGACTCTATCTTGACAGGGCCAGTTCGGTGCCCAAAATAGCCTCACTGGCGCCTTGAAGAGCTCCAGGGCAATCTGCCCCCGGAGTGACACGCCTGACATTTTGGAAAAACTCCAAAATCTATGGATTTGAGTTCCGTATGGGGCGCCATCGGAGATGCATTCATGCCCAATTGTGACCACTGCCACCAAGACCGCCCCAATCTGATCACCCTGGCCGAACATACTGTTTGCCAGAATTGCATTGAGGTGCTCGCTCAGGGAGTGGGGGTCAAGAAACGACGCTTGTCCCGGAAAAGGGTTGGAAAACAAATTGCCGGCGTCTGTGCCGGAATCGCCGACCATGTCGAAGTTGATCGAGATACGGTACGCGTGCTCTTCATTGTTCTAACCGTCTTCACCGGTTTTCTTCCGCTCCTTATTAGCTATGCCGTCCTCACCTATTTTTTGCCCATTGAAGACTAGGCACGTGGCATTCGTACCTTAGTCATGCCAATCTTTCGGTATTTGTCGGCACGGCGCAAGCTGAGAAAACGGCTCTTGCCCTTGTTGGTGACGGAGGGCACGTCACGCAAACGATGGGCTGGTCTGTGAGTCAGTCCCTTCCTATTTTCCAAGTTCCAACACTCGGGGCGACCTCTTGGTGGATCACGGCATGGCTTCGGTGACCACGTAGGCCATTGAAGTCGACATCGAAGAAGATCTTCCAAATGAGAGACAAGCTTTCCCGACTTTGTCTTTTTGTGAGCTCGGGGGCGATCGGAAGAATGAACTCAAGGCCTCCATCTGCAATGTCGCTGGCTCTTGTGGTCTTGAGCAGCGTTGCCCTTGTCAACGAGGTTCTCCAACTGCCGTCACCACCTCCATGTTCGTGGATGATCTTGACACGTATTGTGAGCTCCTTACCGCGATCACCTTGGGGGACATTCCAGCGAATCGCCATGGTCTCCCCGGGACATGGATTGGGTGGTCGCATGGCATAGGCAGCTGGAGGCTGGGCTTGCTTCCACAACATCACGAGGGCCATGAGGACTGGAAAACCCCCAAAGGCGAGTACCAGCCACCCCCCGGGTCGGAATCCCCCTGTACCCCACAATAAGATGCTGGCCCCGATTACCATTATGATCGTGCCGCTGATCAGGCTTGACTTTGGCGAGCTCCCAGTGATGTTGATGGAATGTGAGCACGGTTCCCAATCGTTGCCAACGGATCGATCTTTCTCGTCCAAGAATCTTGTAGTCGTTAGTTCTGAAGCGTCTATTCTTTGCATTGTCCTCGCAATTTCTGAGTTCTGATACTCAATGATCTCAGAGTTCTTCTTCCGCAACTGGAAATCGAATTTGCCAGCTGATCTCGAATCGCTGGAGCGCCGGATCTCGTGCCAACAGGAACAGCACCTGTATCGATGAGCCAAATACTCTACTGTTTTGCGTGAAGGAGGCGAGACTTTTCTGAGGAGGGCATGAACGCGATTGTCGATGCGACGGGGCAGACCGGGACGACAGCCGATTCGACTGATGGCTATGAAGGGCAAGGAGTTGGCCCTACCCCGGACGTCGACTCAGCTGACGCCTCCACAATTTGAAACGGCCCCAACCAATTCGGAACTCAACCCGCCTTGTTCATGAGATTGTGGCACTTGTGGTCAAAGATTCACATACCCAGTCCGAGTCAAACCCCAAAACTCTTTCACACCGACGAGGTCACAAGTTCAAGTCTTGTATCGCCCACTCAACAAGAAAGCCCTGTAACGTAAAGGCCGTGTGCGTCCGGCCAACCCCAT
>JAJRYU010000403.1 GCA_024275615.1 Planctomycetota bacterium | reverse complement strand
CGTCAAGCAACTCACAAAGTACCCCTTGGGTAACTTGGAGCTGTCAGGTGCCCGTTCCTTGCAAGTGGCGTGGTTCCTCACCGAAAAATGCGATTTTCCTCGAGACCGCGTGTCTTTCGCTGGCTACGGCAAGGAACGTCCGGTGGCGACCAATGACACCGACGAAGGCCGTCGGCGTAATCGTCGGGTTGAGATCCTCATTCTGGGCGAATAACACGTGGCCTCAGGGCAGAAACTCTTTAAGTACATTGTTTTTCTGACCCTCGGTCTCATGGTGGTTGTTGCCATTTGGGCGACCCTCAGTGAGCCAGCCGATTTTCGCCTTGAACCGACGGACCGCTCTTACATGGTCCACGTGGAACCGGGACAGTTTCGCGTCTATCGTATTCGGAATATCCAGGGCATCGAACCCGTAGATTTCAAGTTCGACAATCGGACTTATGAACTCGACGGCTATTGGATTGACCAGTTTGAGGTGACTGAGGGCGATTGGGCGTCTTATGGGCTCAAGAATCCTCCGGCTCAGCTCATCTACCCATCGTTCGAAAAAAATCGTGGCGCTGACTACCCGGTTCGCTGGGTAACCTATTCTCAGGCTCAAGCTTATGCGCAGAGCTTGTTCAAAAGGTTGCCGAGCAATCTTGAATGGCAGCGAGCGGCCCAAGGACCGGCGGAATCCGCCTTGCCCTGGGGTGAAGCCTATATCGCTGCTGCCAATACGGGAGATGTCTGGGACCAAATCGGTGCCAATCCTCGGGTGACACGTGTGGGACTTTTCGAGCGCGGGCGCAGCCAAGTAGGGACCTACGACATGGTTGGCAATGTTTGGGAGTGGACCTCTGGAGACCCCCATGGGGCTTTCAATCGTGATCGATTCAAGGGCGTTGTTGGCGATGACCTCCGCATCGTTCGAGGTGCAGCCTTCAACGCCGAAATGGCTGGAACCAATGCCATTTGGGAAAAACTCGAAAGTCGGCGTCAGTCTCGGGCCTGGGACCTGGGATTTCGCTGCGTTATTTCAGACTCAGAAATCGACTTTCAGGAGCTGGTCATTCCCTTGATTCGGGATCTGGCATGGCGTGACCCCTGGCGTTGGCTGAGCCGAACCCGCCCAGCTTCAAGGAAATTACTCAATCTGGGCGCAAAAGCGTTGCCCTATCTCCAGGCTGCGTCACAATCATGTCAGGACGAGCGGGTGTGCGAAAGAATTGACACCCTCATCAAACGGATCAACAAAGGATCGTAAAGCAGCCCATGCAGGTGCCTGAAACCCCTTCTCAACTTCGTGCTCTTCTCAATGAGCGTGGTTTGTCTCCAAACAAGCGTTATGGCCAGAACTTTCTGGTTGAGCCGAAGGTGCTTGACGTCATCTTGCGTTTGGCGGAGCTTGAAACGTCGGACTTCGTACTTGAGATTGGCACGGGGGCCGGCACGTTGACCCACAGGCTTGCTCAAGAGTCTGGCTTTGTCGTGACGGTCGAGATTGACTCGGGCTTGTTTTCCCTTGTCCGGGACCTCTTGGGGGTGGAACCCAACATCCGGCTAGTCCATGGCGATATCATGGAAACAAAAAGCCAACTCAATCCGGACGTTTGCGAGAAAGTCGACGTCGCCTTGGTCTCCCCGGAGATCAAACATTTCAAAGTCATTGCTAACTTACCCTACAACATCTCGACGCCATTCCTGACGTCCTTGCTGGTTCGCTATGGTGCTCCAGAGTTGATGGTGCTCATGGTGCAGAAAGAACTGGCAGTGGGCTTGGCGGCCAAACCCGGCACAAAGGACTACTCGCCTTTGTCTATCTTGGTGCAGCTCTTGGCCGACGTCTCCATCGATCGCACACTTCCAGCCGACGTTTTTTGGCCGAAACCGACGGTGGATTCGGCCATTGTCTGCATCAAGACCAAACGGGTCGATCCGCCGACGGTGTTGCGTGCTTATCCGTTGGTCAGGTTCCTGTTTTCTGAACGGCGCAAGACGATTCGCAGTATCTTGCGGAAACTGCCCGCCGTCATGGGTGGTCCCATTAAGCCTGAAGTCTTGGATGAGATGCTTGAGAAACTCGAATTGACTGGCCAAGAACGTGCCGAGTCACTGACTCCGGAGACGTTTGTGGTGCTTGACCGCGCGCTCACGGAGGCCATCGGGGAGGTTTAACCTGAACAATGAATGACTACGATCTTAAGAATAAGGTGGCCTAGCGGTGGCCGGGCGAATCACCAGCCAATCATTGGAGCAAGTTCGCGAAGCCACCAACATCGTCGATGTCGTGAGTGGCTATGTGACTCTCAAACGCGCGGGTCGCAGTTTCAAAGGGCTTTGCCCCTTCCATGATGAAAAGACCCCCAGTTTCTCGGTGACTCCAGATCGCGGTTGGTTTCATTGTTTTGGCTGCGGTGAAAGAGGCTCGGCGATTGATTTTGTCATGGCCATGGATCGAGTCTCGTTTCCAGAAGCGGTGGAAGCTCTCGCCGATCGAGCCGGTATTACCTTGGAACGAGAGGAATCCCGAACACCCCAAGAGACGTCGGAATCGTCAAAGAACGATGTTTTTCGCGTGAATCGTTGGGCGGCCGAGTTCTTCCGAAGAAGGCTTCACACCGAATCCGGAAGAACATGTCGAGAGTATCTGGACGGCCGACAGATCAGCGCCAAAACCCAAGAGGACTTTGGTATTGGCTATGCGCCTGCCGGTTGGACCGAGCTCGCTCATGCCGCCGGCAACAAGGGAATCTCCGAGCAACTCCTGTTGGACGCTGGGTTGGCGAAGAAAAGAGAAGGGAAATCGGGTGTCTACGATGCATTTCGAGACCGTCTCATTTTCCCCATCATTGATGCCATGGCTCGTGTCATTGGTTTCGGCGGTCGTTGTTTGGATGGCTCAGAGCCTAAGTACCTGAATTCTCCCAAGACGCCGGTGTTCAATAAGAGCGCCAGCCTTTACGGCTTGGATCGTCTTCGGCGTTTGCGCGCGGGAGAAGAGATCTTCGTCGTGGAAGGGTATACAGACGTCATCATGGCAGTCCAACAGGCAGAAATGCCAGCCGTGGCGACGCTTGGAACGGCTCTCACGCCCCAACATGCGCGCTTGCTTTCCCGTTACACCGATCAGATCACGTTGGTCTATGACGGAGATTCCGCCGGACGCAAAGCGGCGGAGCGGGGAGCTGAGTTATTCACCGCGGTTGACCTTGAGCTTAAGGTCGCTCGGTTGGCCGGGGACAAAGATCCTTGTGATTTCTTGCTCGAAAAGGGTGCTCAAGGATTGGATTTGATTCGCAGGGGAGCGTTGCCGTTTTTCGACTTTGTGCTGGGAGAGGTGAGCGCACGCCATGACTTGGGCGATGTCACGGGCAAGGTCAAGGCAGCGGACGAATTGTTGCGCTTGGCACGTTCGGCGGCCAATCCAGTGAAACGTGGGCTCATTCTCGATCGCACGGCCGAGAGTTTGGGGTTGGCGCGCGGGGACTTGGAGACGCGATTGATCGAGACTCAACCCCGGAGTCGCAAAGAACCGGAGCCTGCGAAGCGCCCGGTTGTTGAACGGCCCCAAGAAGAGCCAGACCGACCCATGACCCGCGCCACTCGAAGAGCGGAGCGCCACATTTTCCAAGCCATCATCAATGGGTCCGGTTTGGGGACCTCCTGGCACAGCGATCTTCAGGCCAAGGACTTCTCAACGGTTCAGGCGCGGCGAGTTTTTGCCTTGCTGGTCGATCAGACTGTGGACGGCCAAACAGCGGGCCCGGAGCAGATACTCCTCGAATTGGCGGATTCCGTTGACCGGGCATTTTTCAAGGACATGGTCATTCCAGGTGAACTGCCAGAAAATCTGCCCTTACAATTGGCGGGGGCGGTGCGCCATCTTCTCGAATGCCGTCACGATCGAGAGCTTGCTGACTTGAAGGCGGGAGGCGTCAATGAAGACAATTTTGCGGCCATTTTTCAAAAGATGAAGGACTCCCAAAACACCCCGGAAGGGGAGGAGGAGGCCGAAAAACCCAAGAAGGGGCCGTCTTTCGCCGTTCCACCAGATGTCCATTCTCCGGAACCATCACCGGAGAATTCTCGGGATGGCGGTGAAGAACTGGGGTTTGAGAGTGATGATGACGATATGTTTTGAAGAGGATTGACGGAGGATGTGGGAATCGGGGATCTTGTCCCTCCCAGCGTCAATCTTGTCCGCGTTGGAAGAAGTTCCTACAACGCCGTTTACGTGCAAGATCATTCCCGGGTTTCTCATTGATCGGTGACAGCGAAGCCAAGGCTTTGCCAGACGAATGAGGAAGCCAGAATGCTGGTTGCTAAGAAGGGCCCTGATTTCCTGAACAGAGAGGCCAGATGAAGGGACTCGAGTCCGAACTCCAAATACTCATTGAAGGCGGCAAGAAAGCTGGTTTCGTTACCTACGAGACCATCAACAGAATCTTGCCACCCGATGTTATTTCTCCCGACAAGGTGGAAAACCTCCTCTTGCGCCTGGGTGACGAGGGCATTGACGTTCTCGACGACGAAGATGCCGAAGAGCGGCGCTTGGCTGCGGCCGAAGCGCGAGCTGCAGGTGCCCAAGGTCTTGAGGGCGAAACCGTCGCCGCCCCGTCGGCGTCTTCCACCACCGAGCGCATCGATGATCCGGTTCGCATGTATCTCACCCAAATGGGCGAAATACCACTGCTCACCCGGGCCCAGGAAATTTCCCTGGCAAAGAAGATCGAACTGACCCGCAAGATGTTCCGCAAGAAGATTTTGGAATGTCCCTACACGGCTAGGTCTGCTGTCGAGATTTTTGAATACGTGGAGCGTGGCCAGCTGGCATTTGACCGCACGCTGAAAGTCGGTGAAGTTGACAAGCAAGACATTGCCGACCGTTTGCCTGAGAACATTGCCACGATTCACAAGGTCCTTGAGCGCAACAACGTCGAATTTCGTCAGTTCTTGGACGGCAAGACCCAGAAATCCGAGTTTTTTGAAGTTTCCAAGCGTGTTCGTTCACGCCGCAAGAAGATCGTCGTCTTGCTCGAAGAGCTGGGCCTTCAGATCAAAAAAGTTCGTCCGATGATGAACGTTCTTGAAGAGCGCTTGGCCGACCTCAATCGAATCGAGAGAGAAACCGAACAACTCGAAGAAGACGATGAAGTCACCAGACAGAGACTCACGGATCGCTACTTCCAAATGCAAGTGGAGCTGGGCGAGACACGGGAACAGTTGGCAGCCCGCCTTGATCAGATCCACGATCGTTTCGAGCGCTATGAAGAAGCGAAAAGAGACCTGTCCAGCGGCAACTTGCGCTTGGTCGTGTCGATCGCCAAGAAATATCGCAATCGCGGGCTCACCTTTCTTGACTTGATTCAAGAAGGGAACACCGGTTTGATGAAGGCAGTCGAGAAGTACGAATACCGTCGCGGTTACAAGTTCTCCACTTATGCCACTTGGTGGATTCGTCAGGCCATCACGCGTTCGATTGCTGATCAGGCGCGCACCATTCGTATTCCGGTTCACATGATCGAAACCATGACTCGCTTGCGCAATGTTCACAAGCGTCTTGTGCAGTTAGAAGGCCGGGAGCCAACCATCGAAGAGATCGCCAAAGCGGCGGACATTTCGCTGGAAGAAGCCAAGCGCGTGATGAATATCTCGAAGCATCCGGTTTCCTTGGATCGTCCTGTGGGCGACTCCGAAGATTCCTACTTCGGTGAATTCATCGAAGACGAAGGTGCCGAGTCACCTGTCACTTCAGCAACACACAAAATGCTTAAGGACCGAATCAAGGATATCCTTCAGACCCTCAACTACCGCGAGCGAGAAATCATCAAACTCAGGTATGGTATTGGTGATGGATATACCTACACCCTTGAGGAGGTCGGCAGGATCTTCAAGGTGACTCGAGAACGAGTTCGCCAAATCGAGGCGAAAGCAGTTATGAAGCTGCAACACCCGATTCGCTCAAGGAAACTTTCAGGTTTCCTAGAGTCAAGTGGAATTTGACACACAACAGCCCGGACGATTGTCCGGGCTTTTTTTGTCGGTCGAGGTGAGAAAATCATGAGCATGCAACCTGCAAACGACGGTGAGAAGGAAATCCTGTCGCCTAAGACAATCGCCACACTCATTGAATTGAACGGTATCGATTTCGAAATGGCTCATGCAAAAAGAGCCTTGGAGAGGCGTCCCAAGGATCTGGCAGCAAGAATTCGCCAAGTCGAGAATCAAGAAAAAGTCGTAAAGATAGCCAAGGACACCATCACCGCGGCCCAAAAACGCATCGACAAGAAAACCATGGAAATTGAGGGTTTGGCGCAAGATGTTCTCAAGCTTGAAGGCCAGCTCTTTAGCCTGAAGGACAATACCGAATTCAATGCCATGAAGTCTCAAATCGCCTCGCGTAAGAAGCTCGATGACGATTTGCAGACAGAGGTCTTGGAACTCTTTGATGCCATCGACAGTCTGAAAGAGGATCATCAAAAGACCATCGACAAACTCGATGAGCTCAAGAGCAACGCTAAAGAAGCGGAAGCCAAGGTTGCTGAAGAACTCAAAGAGCAAAGTGCCAAAGTGGAAGAAATGGCAGGGCGCCGCGTTGAGTGCTTGGATGCCCTACCAGCGACGATTCGCGCAACTTACGACGTGGCATTTGCAAGACGAGGCCAGGGTACAGCTCTTGTGATTGACCA
Organism: Planctomycetota bacterium; assembly: GCA_024275615.1. Taxonomy (GTDB): domain Bacteria; phylum Planctomycetota; family DRQF01; genus S139-23. Next base: position 1,481 of record JAJRYU010000403.1, on the reverse strand, counting down.
GATTTGCAAGGGGTGTGACACACAGATCACCTTGCAGACATTGAGCCGGGTGATGGCAAAGAAACTTGTTCCTTGCCGTAACTGTCAGCGTATTCTTGTCCTTGGTGAGTAATGAACCCCTGGATCATTCGTCGTCTTATCTATCCTCTTCACGAGAAACTCAGAGGAAGATCCACATATCGATTTCTCCGTGAATTTCGCAACACCGAACGGCTCGATCTCGAGGAAATAAACGGCCTACAGAACCGAGCGCTCCAAGGCCTGGTTGGGCATGCTGCCGCGAACGTGCCTTGGTGGCGACAGTTCTTTGTCGACAACAGGGTTGATCCCGCGAGTATTGTCGATGCCACGTCCCTGACTTTCTTGCCAACAATGGACAAGAGTTTCATTCGCGAAAACCTCGAAGAGCTTGTTGCCGACAACTGGCGTGAATCGGTCTTCAAGTTGGAGACCGGCGGGAGCTCAGGCGTGCCTTTGGTCTTTTACACTGACAAGGCGCGAGAATCTTCACAACTCGCTGCAAAAGCCAGAGCGAGAGAGTGGTGGGACATCCATTTCGGCGATAGACAAATCGACATGTGGGGTTCACCCATTGAGCTGGGCGCCAATGACCGTCTGCGTCTCTTCAAGGACCGTTTGTTGAATTTTCGACTTCTGGATGCTTTTCAGTTGTCTGACGAGAAGATGGCGGAGTTTCTGCCAACTTTGAAGCAACACCGCACTGAGTTTATCTATGGCTATGCAAGTGTCTTGGCTCGCTATGCCGCCTTTTTGCAGATGCGCGGACAGAGTCTCAAGAGCCTGCCGCTGAAGGCTGCAATTAGCACAGCTGAACTCTTGTTGCCTGAGGACAAGGAGCTGATTGAATCTGTTTTCGGTTGCCCAGTTGTCAACGAGTACGGTTGCCGTGACGGTGGCTACATTGCCCAGAGCTGTCCGCGTGGAGGCATGCACGTTGCCGCTGATACGGTCATTGTCGAGATTCTTGGCGAAGATGGTTTGCCGGTATCAATGGGAGAAGAGGGGGAGATCTGTATCACCAACCTTCATTCCTACGGCATGCCTCTCATTCGCTATCGATTGGGAGACCGTGCCGCTCTCGACAGCAAGCGGTGCGCTTGTGGACGTTCTTTACCACTCCTAAAAGAGCTACATGGTCGATCGACGGACACACTCTTTACGCCGGATGGAAATCGCATTCATGGTCTGGGTGCCATGTACGTTCTGCGTGTGCTTCCGGAAGTGGCAGCCTTTCAGGTGATTCAGGAATCACTCACTCGTCTGGAAGTTTTGGTTGTGCCGGTGGTCGGCGCCGATATCTCCTTGCTCAAAGGGACCATCCGGGGCGGATTCGACCGTCTCATGGGCGCGAATGTTGAGACCATTGTCACCATGGTGGATTCCATTCCTGCTCTTCCATCGGGAAAGATGCGGGCCATCTGGAACAAGATGGGCTGATTGATACACTTCTTTGGTCTGTG
>JAJRYU010000402.1 GCA_024275615.1 Planctomycetota bacterium | reverse complement strand
GCTATTTCGATTGGCTCGAATCCTCGGGCGAACCGAAGAAGGAGAACTTCCCTGTAGTGTTGTTCCAATTCAAGGACAATTTCCAGCAGGTAGCGATAGAGCGAAATCTTCTCAACGACCGCATGAACACTCTCACCAATCTCCTCTTGACGTGCCGCACGATTCTCGAGTTTTTGTTGTTGAGTTTGGCGTCTGGCACGAGAAATCGACAAATTTCGAATGACTTTGCCAAGCCAAGCCCGTTTGCGCTCAACGTGTTCACTGCGTCCTAACTCTGCTAACCAAAAATCTTGAAGGACGTCATCGACGTCGGCGCTGTTGCCCAGAACTCTCCACGCGATGCTCCGCAACCAAGCCTCATGGGCCTGGATCTCGGAAAAGTTGAATTCGGAATCTTCCACTGACGTATTCCCATGCGGCGCTCAAAGAGTATACGATTGGCATAACTGTTCTGTTTCACGCTGTGGCAAAATATCTTCGAAACCAGGTTCATGGACCCAGTTTCTGGGGGCGACGTGGAGGTTCTATCGATCGACTTTACATTCATAGAACGAGCTCTTTGCGACATCTCTTCGCTCCATGTAATGTCTCTATGCGGTATTGATGCTGTCAATGGACACGAGCGCTCAACAACCAGAGCAAGAACAGAACGCGCTGCCGCCATCATCACAAAGGAGTTTGAGCAAATTGAGCTGCCGACCGTGGTTTTCGGAAACAGCGAGGCAACTCGCAGGCAATTCACGAATGCAATCAATCGTGGTTGTACGCCGAAAGGAAATCTTGCGCTTGAACTCTATCGTGGCTACCCGGACCACGATCCGGTGCCTCGTTTTCTGAGCATTCGTTGGGCCGGAATGAACAAAGCTCAAAATGTCCTGAACGAGACCATTGCTATTCTGAAGAGAGAGAAACGAGATCTTTGAGGGCTTGGCTACGGTGTCAGACGAGATGAGAAGGCCGAGGACCGTCGGCGCAATCTCAAACGCGACCAAGGACCAGCGGTGCGTGCCCCCGCTGACTTTTCGCGTCTACTCTTTCCTTAGTTCATAGACCTTGATGGCTCCGCCACCGACGCTGCCCGGGAATGTGGCCAGAAGAGTACCGTGAGCCTCAACGAATGCCGCGATCTTGGGGGAACGAGAGTGAAGAAACGTGGAGAGAGTATCCACGGCCATGACTTTCTTTTCGCGATCTACAATTGATTTGAGCTGTTGGAGCGAGTCAATGGAAGTGTATGTCTTGTGGTAGTAGGTCGCATAAGGCAAACGCGCCAGTCCAAGGGTGACAATCGTAGCGCCTTGGTCTTTCTGTTCGTCCAAGAGGCGCGCGGCCCCTTGGAAGTTTTGTTTCGGGACAGTCAGGGCCCGGGGCAAGATGAGTGCGAACAAAAGAACCAAAAGGCTGGCTCCTACGACGAAACCATGTCTGAATTTCGGGATCTTCTTCTTGGCAAGGTCTGTCAAGGCGTCGAGGCAGAGAATGGCGATGATCAAGAAGAAACCCATGAGATTGAAATAGAAGCGGGGCCAGATGTTTCTCTCGAGAGTGATCATGACGAAGGTGCCGAAGAATGCTGGAAGAAGAAACAACCATGGCAGACGGTTATCTATTGTCCTAAGTCTCCTCACGCCGACACCGAGAACCAAAAGGGCCATGAGTCCGCCAATAAGCCCTAACCAGCCAGGAATACCAAAGGACTCAAAAGTAGCTTGGATGGTCCAAAGTGGATTCGTCCAATCAGAGCTTACTTTCTCATGTCCTTCGCCACCCAAGAGAAAGGCGAACATGTCTTTGAGGATGAATGCGTGAAGAAGGAGGGAGAAGATGCCAGCAAGGATGATTACAAGCAAACCGCGAGCACGGGAGCGTTTGCCCATGAAGATGATGACCACCAAGTGAGCCAGAGCTACGAAAACGCCTGTTGAGTGGACCCAGGTCGCAAGAGCAAGACTGATGGCATAGGTGAGGAGGCGTTCACGCCCGCGATCGTCCAAAAGACAAAGTAATTCATACGTCGCTGTGACGGTGAAGAACAAAAGAGCTGTGTACCCCCGGGCGTTGTCCGAAAACCAAATGTGGTGATAGGAGATCGCCACGAGGAAAGTGATCAATGTGGCCTTCTTGGTGTCGAGCACAAGCGCTGATAATCGGGCGATCGCACTCAGGGAAAGCAAACCAAAAGCAAGAGCGGGCAATCTCAGAGCCCACGTGTGTTCACCGAAAATGTGGACCGAACACCAAGCAAGGATGGTGTACAGCGGATGGTTGTTGTCGCTACCGTAGGTCGTCAGAACCTCACCGAAGGAAAGATGGCCAAACTGTGTTGCCAGCCGAATTTCGTCAAACCAGATGCCCACGTTGAGCATGGGTAGGCGCAATAGAAAAGCCAGAACAGTTATGAAAAGGAGGCTGTTGCCGAGTTTCGGTTCGGGTCTTGCTTCAAAAATCATGCGAGTCTGTGTTCTTCCTGCTCATGAGGCTGTAGAAACCAAAGAGGAGTCCACCCACAACAAGCGTACTTTCCCACACCAGCGACTGTGCCAACAATAGACTCTTGTTGGCGAAACTCCCAGCCAAACCGACGAAGGCTATTTCCCTGATTCCTATGCCGCCGAGGCTCAATGGCGCCATGGCCGCCACTTTCGCCAAGGGCCAAAGAAGAAACCAAAGCCTGGCATCGAGAGCGATGCCCATGCTGTTTCCTAAGAACACATTAACCGTCACGAATCCGGCTTGCAGTGCCAAACAACCAGAAAAGGCCGCGACTGATCGTCGCGGTTTGGAAGCGAGAGTTCGCCAGGCTCTCATGAAGCCCAAGAGGATCTTCCCCAGTTTTGTTGGCAACTTGCGGGGATGAAGACGGCGGAGAACAACCGGTAATAGGGCCAGAGAAGAGATGGCGACGATCGCCCCGCCAACAATGAGCCACTTTTGGACTCGAATGTCCCTGCCGAATTGACTTAGAGCTGATGGTGCCGCCAAGAACCCCAAGACAACGAGGACGCCCAAACCCATGATGTCCAAAAGGCGATCGACCAGGGCCGCAAAAACCACGGCTTCCTTTTTGTTGCCGTTCTTGATGAGTACGCCAGCGCGAACAACATCGCCGCCAACCAAGGAAGGCAGACAGAGATTGGCAAAGAGGCCGAATCCGTAGGCACGAAGAGCCAATGAACGTGTGACATGGATGCCACATGTGCTCAAGACGAAACGCCATTTCATGGCGCTGAATACGTGAAGAACGAGGAAACCGACGACGCCGATGAGCCAATTGACAAGAGATATTTGTTGTAAAGCATGGCGGAGATCCTTGACATCGACAATGGCAAAGACAATCGCAAGAGCAAGAACACTGAACATGAGACGAATGACGGTGCGCCGAACGTTCGTTTTCTTTTTTGGAACTAGTTCTTCCACGCTTGGCGGTCCACGCCGAATCGCGAATTCTGATCAGCAAGAAGTCCAACGCACCAAATGACTAAGGCAGTCAGAAGGCACATGACGGCTGACTCCGAGAGATTCATCAAGGTAATGTCATAAATCAACTTGCCGAAGCCCAAGACGAAGACGACTGCTCCAACGGGGATAAAGACTTTCAGAGGATTGAATAGCACGATGACGCGAAGAATGAGCAAGAGGAAGTGATAGGCATGGGATGCCTTTATTTTGCTGGCCCCCACGCGTTTGGCATAGTTGATCGGCAAGTAGCCGATCGTCATTTCATTGCACAAGTGTGCCAAGGTGATGGTCGTCGTAAACGAGAACCCAGAAGGCAAAATGTGGGCGAATCGCCTTACTTGTTCTCTTCGAATGACGCGCAGCCCAGAATTCAGATCAGGGATCGGAAACTCAGCCAAGTAACTCGCGAGGACACGCAGAAACCATTTGGCCGGTCGCCTGATCAAGGGAATGTGAACAGACTCTCCTGTTCGTGCGCCAACCACCATGTCGTTGTCTTTGGCGGCCTCTAACAACCTTGGGATTTCTTCCGGTGGATAGGTTCCGTCAGCATCTGTGATGACGATCAACTCGCTCTTGGCTTCTCTGATACCCCGTTTGAGTGAAGCGCCATATCCCATGTTGCGAGCTTGCCGAATGAGCCGACATTTTTCCTTTTCAGCGACCTCATGAGTACCGTCATGAGACCCATCATCAACAACGATGATCTCGTAGTTTTTCCCCGTGCCTTTGAGAACGTCATTGATGCGTCGGAGTTCGGGGCCAATTTGGTCAACTTCATTGTAGGCCGGAATGACAACGGTAAAGTCGAGTCTCGTTTCCGAGCTTGATTCGAGTTCGGGTTCTGTCACGCATTGAGCCTTAGTCATGAGTTTTCCTGGTTAATGGTCGCATTATTATTCATCGGCCTTAGGTGTGCAACGGCTGAGACCTTCCTAAATCGTTACTTTATCGACAAGACAGGGCAAGTTCCCGCATTATTCATGACCTTGCGGCCGGGGGGGACAGCATATCCCGACTTCGTTGTCACTCGCAGTCGAGCACTCCCAAGCCATGACGGCGGTCTTGCTGACAATTTTTTGTCCGACCTATGCAAAGATTCGGGTGTGAGGCAGACTGTTGAGGTCGGCCGCCTGGGTTGAGGAAATGGCTCTGGCTTGAGGTGGAAATAGTTTCACGGCGAATGAGCCTTGCTTGGCTCATCGTGTGTTTGTCCTGGATTTACGCGGTGGAAAGACAATGAAGATCAGTCTTATTTTGATGTTGTGCTTGTCGCTGAGCGTGTCTTGTCAGGAAGAGAAGTCACTGCGGCAAAAAATTAGCGACAGTGCGCCTGGTGAGCGTTGGATCTATGATGATTGGGACTTGGCGAAATCGACCGCCATCAAGAGCGGCAAGCCAATTTTGGTCGTTTTCCGCTGCGTTCCATGAAAGAATTGCAGCGAATTTGACGGGCAGGTTGTCCGCGAAACATCCAAACTCTCCGACGTTCTTGACCAGTTTGTCTGCCTACGCATGGTTAGGATGCGTGGTGTCGATCTGAGTCTCTTTCAATTCGACTACGACCTCACTTGGGCCGGTCTCTTTATGGAACCGGATGGGACAGTTTTAGGGCGTTACGGTGCAGGATCGCGTGATGCGATGCACTACAATTCGGTCTTGGGTTTCAAGAATGCAATGAAACGTTCTTTGGAGATTCACCAGGATCTTGACAATCAAAAACCTTGGCTTTTGGGCAAGAAACAAGCCCAAGCCGCGTTCAAATATCCACGCGATTTACCTCACGACGAGATTCGGAAGATCGCCAAGAACCCAACGGAGCGAAAGAATTGCATTCACTGCCACATGGTTCAAGAGGGACTCAATCGAGCTCTTGAGCAGAAGCCCAACTACCATCCTGACATAGTGCGCAGCCTTTTTCCTGCGCCGGAAAAGTTTGGCGTCGTATTCAATGTGGATCATGGGCTGAAAGTGGCCAAAGTCCTGCCGAAGTCGGGAGCCCGGAAAGCCGGGATCCGACGTGGGGATGTGTTGACTCATGCGTCTGGTCAAGTTCTTGTTTCTATTGCGGATTTCATCTGGGCACTCAAGACAGTCTCTGACCCAGGAGTTGTCGAGGTGAAGGTTCAGCGGGGCAAGAAAGTTCTTGACCTCAAGGTTAGTCTTGAGAAAGGCTGGAAACCATCGGATCTCGGCTGGCGAACTTCAGTCTTTGGCATGCGTCCGCGGCTGAAACTTTGGGTCGTCGATTCGAATCCAAAGAAACGGCGACGTATCGGGGCCAAGAAAAGTGAATTGGCTTTGGAAGTCCGCGGCGTATTCGGCCCTGAGGTCAGGAAGTCAGGGATCAAAAAAGGCGATTTCATCATTGCCGTGGACAAGTGGAAGCCCAATGTTGGCCCCAAGGACTTTGCACAACACATCCGGATCAACTACTTCCGTCCCAGAGCAAAAATCCCTGTCACTGTGAAACGGGGCAAAAGGACGTTGAAGTTGGTCATCCAATTCTAGTTGCAGCCAACGGCGTCGACGGTTTCAGATAGAGACGAGCGTGAGACGACACCAGCCATGAGGCCGAGTGTTGAGCTGTGACACTCACATTCGGAAGAAGTGAGGTGGTTCTTGAGGAAATCGGCCGACCAAGAGCTGCGCGTGTGGCTGCTCCGAAGTATGACCGTCATGTTCATGTTCATGTTCTTGGCGATCTTGGGTGAGCCATGTGGCGCACAAGTTGAGCGAATGGGATGCATTCGTCCTTACCGCTTGCGTTGTGACGATCAGAGTGAACCGCTTGCTGTGAGCTCAGCAAAACCGAAATTCACGTGGGCCTTGGCCCACGTCGCTTTGCCTCCAGTCACGGGTGCAAACCAGAGGGCATATCGTGTATGTGTCTATGAAAACAACAGCCACACTGGTGGCCCAACGCGTTTAATTTGGGATAGCGGAAAGGTCGTCTCAATAGAGATTTACGCGTCCTATCAAGGTCCGAGATTACTCCACCGACAACTCTACGACTGGCAGCTTCAAGTTTGGGATCAAGATGGTCGAGGATCAAAACCAGTTTCCTCGAACTTCACCACATTTGGCGGGCAGGACTACCCGATTCGAGGCAAGTGGATTGGACGCGATGAGCTCTTTCAACCACTTAGAAGACCACCAGAGGGATTCTTAAGCAAGACCGTTCTTCGCCAAAACGATGTACACGACATTACCATTGACTTGGGCAAGTTGGTCGAAGTGGATGAGGTTCGGCTCTATCCTTTGCATCCTTTTCGTTCAGCGACTCACCTTTCCGGGTTTGGTTTTCCCAGACGTTTTGTCGTCGCGCTTAGTCCCTCCATTCGGCCCCAGGACGCCAACCTCGTCTTCGATTGCGAAGAAAAAGACTACGCTGGTCCGATTGGTGAGGTTCTGGTGATTCCCGTGCCGAGACAAGAGGCACACTATCTCGTCATTCGCACTACCAAACGCGCTGCGATCTCCGGGCAGTTTCTCGTGGCGCTGGCGGAAGTTGAAGTCCGCCTAAAAGGCAAGAAGGTTGTTTCGCCGGTCTCAATCATGACAACGGATAGTGAGGAAAGCGCTTCTTATCGGCAACAGTTTCTTAT
>JAJRYU010000401.1 GCA_024275615.1 Planctomycetota bacterium | reverse complement strand
TTCATGCTCTTTGAGAAAAGCTGCCATTTTCAGGGCTGTGGCGCTGGGTTTCTTGGGCTTCATTTGGGGCCTCCTAATAGTTGGAGGCTTTCATAGCCATTGAGATGGCCTCACTGAAGATGGGGTTGGCCGGACGGACACTCAAAGATCACTTCATGCCATCTAATCTTCCTTGACCGAGCTTTGCCCGGCGCACGTGCACCAAGGCAATGTCAACGTCTCTCTAAGCGAAGAGTTCCGCTCCAATCGGATCTCCATGGCACACTGATTTTGGCGCTCGAAACAACTTCCCCGCCTTTCTTCACAGCGACAATTGTAAATGCCCCTGGAGGAACACCATTAAATGTAACGATTTCACGATTAGCCTTGACTTTCAAAGTCAACAAGAATCCGCCCAAGTACCTCAAATGCAAAAACTCAGCGGCGTCGAGCACTTGAGTGTCGATTGCGATTTTCAAGACACGTGAGCTTAATTTTGATGAGGAACGGTTGAAGCCAATCGTAGAGTCAAAGTCGTACGACAAGTATCGCTCTCGGTCCACGCGATCGACAAATACAATGTTGTTTAGCCGCCCGATGGGTGCCATTGTTTCAACTCCTTGTCCATTTCCGCCAAATCCTTGAGCCACTACAATAGCACCTCCGTTGGGAACAACTTCGGTAATCAGACACCAAGACCATGGAGCTGAGAGTCCAGCGCGGGTCGGGGCCGTGTCGGGCAATTCAAAACTGCCTACTATGCCTTGTTCGAACTTGACATCAATCTCAACTATTCCATCCGGAGGTACTTCACATTGTGAAACAAATGCTCCCCTTGTGGGGTGAGTCATGATCAGCGTCTTTGGTCCTTGAAAGATGTCGTGGAAAACGATTGTTTCTCCAGTCAGGAGAATGTCTTTCTCCAAGGAGCAACGGTAGCCTTGCACGCTCAAGCTCATTTTTTCATTCTTTAGATCGCCATCAAAACGCAAGCGTATTGAACCCCGGCCTAACCCCTTTGTTGTCTTTTCAAAAACAACGGTATGAGTTGGTTCCGATCCATGAAAAACCTCGACATTAGACTTCCGAAACCCCACCGCCGTTTCAGGAGCAACTCTAACACGAAGACTGTAGTTCATTTCGGGAAACACAAACGGTAGAATCACAGATTTCTTCCCAGCCTCAAGAGAAGTAACCTCGTAGATGAAATCTTCTGACCCGTCAATTGTTGCTCGGACCACACGAATCAATAGATCATCGCCATCCACTGAGACCGCCGTGACGACAGAACCTGAATTCGCCAAAGAGATAACAACGGATGAAACATCTTGCGGTGTCCTGCCAGCTGTTTTGCCCCAGTGGTCGTTTTTTTCTGCCCATACTTCCAAGTTATCAGAATTCAAAATACCACTAAAATTAGTAACTCCGTCAACTCCTGAGATGGACCTTGCCAGCCTATGAATTTCATTCTTTTCTCGGGCAAATAACCACGTCCTCGCACCGGCAATTGGCGCGCCTGAATCATTTAATACTCGAGTTGAAATGTCAGTCCTCTTCGGAATCGTCATGCGAATCTCATTGAGGCCGACCTTTAGGTCCGCGGCAATGGATGCACCAAGTCTACCATTCTCAAATGCCGATATTGTGTAACTTCCTGCCGGCAGACCGCGCAGCGTCGCTTTTCCATGATTGTCGGTGATTGGCCATGGAGTTATTGTTGAAGCACTTGTTTCCGTTGCATTGGCGCCCGCGCTCAGCTCACAGACGATAGGAGCGATCGCGAGTGGGCGAGAGGTCGATGACATAACTACTATCTTCAAATCACGCTTTGGCTTGCCGTTACTGCTTCCAACGGCAACCTCAACAATGGCACCATTTTGCAATTGAATCTCGGCTCCGTCTTGAATGCCCATTTTATCAAGAAGAGAGACGATCGATCCGTAATCACTGTGACCTACGTAAACTCGTGCGTGGTGCTCATTCTTGATCTCGCTGTGGATCAGTGCGACACCTCGAGCATCACTTGTCGCCCGCCATTGCTTCCCTTTCGGTGAGACAAACACAACTATCGCGTTTTCTATTGGGACTGAGTTTGAGTCCATCACTCTAACAGCCGCCAGGTTCGTCAAATCGTCACTAGCAAGCGAAAGCCGAGGCTTCTTGCTCTCTTTGTTCGTTTTAGATTCGACATTAACTTGAATTGTAGATTGCATCTCGACCGAATTTGGAAGCAGCCCTTCTTCGTCTTGTCCTTCACCAATCAATAAAATGATGCCAAACGAAACAGTGGCAATTATGCCGATAAATCCAAGACTCTTCATTCATTCTCACCTATACTCACCGTTGTCTCATTTTCTTGCTCATGACGTTGCTTGCTGATTAAATCGTATCACCACATCGAACGCATCTGATGGTCAGAGAGAATTGAATTGATGCCTCAAATGAAATGACGTGGGTATACACCGGAGCATCAATTCAATTTCCAGAAACACCCAAAGTCATGTCTCAATCTTTGAGTAAGACGCGTTCAAACTTCTAATACCATTGCCAGGAATGCACTTGCACTCCGTCGACAGCACAAAATCCTTCCAGAAGTGTCCCGTCCCATCGATTGCTGTGAATTTTCGTTTTGGCGGCAGCAAACTTTGTGGCATTCAACGGGTAACTGTAGGTTACGTTGGTTTCAAGTTTCATATACCCTTGAACTGCAAGTTTCAATTGGGTTTTCTTTCCCCTTACATCATCTTGCTCATTGATAGTAACTACACCGCTGGCTTTCTTGATACCGGGGATTGGAACGGTGGTGGACACCGATCCTCCTACCCCACCGCTTCCTGCGGTGTATGTATATGATACCGTACCAGAAGTGAGGTTCCCTACCGATTTTAGCGTCATCTGTAGTCCTGAGTTTACTGAGTGCGTGTTCGATTTCGACTCCATGCTTCCATAAACCGTTGCTTGTGCAGTAGAAGTTGAGCCATTCTTGCCGTATTCGGCTTCTGTCGACATGTTGCCTTGGACGATAAGATGCCAGTCAACAAGGTCCGTCGCCCTCCAAACACGAATATAGGAAGTGTGACCTGTTTGTTCACCGCTACCATTTCCAGTGCCCGCTTTAAACTCTTCACCACGTTCCAACGAATTGATACATGAATTGAGAGGTTCTTCAACTAGTCCAAAATACGCGACATAGTCCTTCGACGTCCCCTGCGCGATCGGACAAAAGACCGCATGGACGCCCGATGCGTGCCACTTTGTTCCAGGCCTTAGTGCCATGTTTGATTTCGATTTCATCGGTGCGGTCAGATCAATTCGAAATCCTGAATCTTCACCAACTTCGCCAACGATACGTGCGAGGTTTTCTTGAATCATGCCCCGCGGATCAGATTCCCCCGGAACTGAAACTACTCCGTAGGTCGCTGATGCCAGCAGGAGACAGCGAATGAAACATAGGAGGTCAGGATCGTCGCTGGTCCAAGGGCTCACTCCCTCCACAGATGCAACCATTCCCCGCACAGAGAACCAACCATCAAGTTCCTCAACCGACTCCGAGTCCATATGAAAGTTCTCTGCCAAGAATATCTCTCTCATCGAATTGACCGTATCGGAGTCACGGAAGGCGAGGATGCAAAGATCGCCGAACCGCTGTTCCAAAAGATGAAGTTCTGTGAAACGGGAATACACTCCTACTAGCCGTCCC
>JAJRYU010000400.1 GCA_024275615.1 Planctomycetota bacterium | reverse complement strand
TCACCTTTTCACAAGCTCAATGGCTTCATCTACCACGATAACTGGTTGCAGAACTTGCTTGTAGCTGCTTCTTTGGGAGGTCGCCATCAAAACAATCCCCTGGAACGAGTTATTTTGGAAAGCCTAGCGTCTACTCTGTCGGCGACTGTAGCCCATTGTCAATCAAGAACCGAAAGAATTCCGAGTCAACCGGGATGATTACGGTATCCCCTTGCTTGAGAACAACCGCATACGCTTCCAGGCGGCGGGTAAAGGCGTAGAACTCCGGGTCTTGTGACAGGGCCTCAGCGTAGATGCCGATGGCTGCGGCTTCGCCCTCACCGCGAAGCCGCTGAGCCTCTCGCTCGCCTTCAGCCCTGATGACCGTACCATCTCGATCGGCCTGAGCCCGGATGATATTGGCTTGTTCCTCGCCCTGAGCCCGGAAGAGGGAGGACTCCCGTTGGCGCTCTGCCCGCATCCGGTCGAACACACTTTGCTCTACCTCCTCTGGCAAGTCAGCCCGCTTGGTGCGAACATCCACGACTGTAATTCCAAATTCCGCCGCCTTTTCGGCGGCGGACTCGGCGACCCGTTCCATGATATTTTCACGCTCCTGGGCGATGATATCCCTAAATTCAACTGTTGCCAGTTCCCGTCGTAGTTCGGAGAAGACGATGTCGTCTAAGCGGGCTCGAGCTCCCGCTTCTGTTCTGACGGCTTTAAAAAAGAGGAGAGGATCCTTAATTTGCCAGCGGGTCACGTGATCGACTACCAGGCGTTTCTTGTCGCTGGTCAGGTATTCCTGAGGGGGTGCGTCGCTGGAAAGGACGCGCCTCTCGAAGTAAATTACATTTTGGATGAAAGGCAACTTCGTGTTCAGGCCTGGTGTCTGAACGATGTTGACAGGCTCACCAAGCTGAAGAATGATGGCTTGGTTGGTTTCATCCACGATGAACAGGGCCTGGCTGGCGATGATCGCCCCGATAATCAACAAGACAACGATTATACTAGTAATGCGCTTTCTCATCTTAATTACCTTCTCCGCTCGAATTTGAGCTATTGGGCGCCGGGTTGGAATTGCTCGGATCGGTCAAGGGAAGAAACGGCAAGATCTGGTTACCGATGGCATCTTCATCCAGGAGAATCAACTCGACCTGATCCAAAATGCCTTCCAAGGCTTCAATATGAAGCCGCTCCCGGGTGACCTCTCGGGCCAGGCGATAGGCCCCGAGCACGGACAGAAAACGCTCGGCGTCGCCGGTGGCCCGGAGGATTTCTCGTTCTTTAAAAGCAGTGGCTTCCTCGATCAGCCGCTGTCTTTCACCCCGGGCCCGGGGTACAATGTCGTTCTGATAGGCTTGGGCCTCGTTGATGAGGCGCTCTCTGTCAGCTAAAGCTCGAACCACCTCCTGGAAGGCATCTCGGACCTCTTCGGGCGGATCGGCTACCTGGAGACGAACGTCTGTTATCTGGATGCCGGTCCCGTAATCCTCCAACAAGCGTGTCAAGAAGACGCGTGTATCATCCTGAACGCGAGCGCGCTCCTCGGTGATGACGGCGTCAATCGTCATCTGTCCCACCGTACTGCGCAAGCCAACCTCTGCGCTGGTGATCAAGATGTTTTCAGGGTTCTGAACGTTGAAGACGAAGGCGCGCGAATTGGCGATGCGGTATTGCACCAGCAGTTCTACCTGGACAATATTTTCATCCGTGGTAAGCATGAGCGCCTCACTGAGCACTCCCTCCTTACTAACCCCACCTACGGTTCGGAACCCAATCTCCACACGGCGGATACGCTCGACCTCGACAATCGTCACCTTCTGGATAGGCCCAGGTAAGTGGTAATTTAGACCGGGGGTGGTAATGCTCGAAAACCGACCAAAGGTTTGCACGACGCCCTCCTCTCCGGGTTGGACGATATAGACACCTGAAGCCAGCCAGAGCAAAACGATAACGATGATGAGGATAAAGTAAAAGGATCCCCGATTCTCAGAAATCCGGGGGAAGACCTTATTAAAGTAGTAGTCAAGCCGTCCAAGCACTTGGTGATAGGGAGAATTATTGTTAAATGACAAAGTCTCTCTCCTTATGTAAACGTAAATGTATGTCGTCAGATTCAATGAGACATTTCGAATATAAAGCTGACCTTTCGAAATAAGCGGGAGTAAAAGTGAAATTCAGGCTAATTTCACCGTCATTTGGATACTTTGAGGCTAAACTTCGCATTTATGTCAATCAACCTCAGTTTTTCACTTCCGTTAGCATGTTTACAAGTGACTTGTGCGAATCCATATATGGGATCATTGTTTACAAAACCGCCATATTTAGCGGTTTTTCGAATCTTTGAAAGTGTTCGGTTTATTGTCGAAAGATAAGTAAAGTTAAGAGAGGATTCGCTCCCCCCAATATAGTCTGTCTTGAACGCCTTGTCGATATGATCGACGCCGCTGTTCCAGTGTCGCTCGCTTGATTTCTTCCCGTTCTCGTCTACTCTTCACCTCCTCCGCTCTGCCAAAATAAACATCAGCCGGTGTCAGGTTATCCAATGATTCATGGTACCATTCGTTGTTGTAGCAAGTGACAAAGTCCCTGATGGCTCCTTCCAACTCCCAGGGGAAGTAGAACGTCTGTAGCTTGACCACATTCTTCATCGAGCGGTGATATCTTTCAATCTTGCCTTGCGT
>JAJRYU010000399.1 GCA_024275615.1 Planctomycetota bacterium | reverse complement strand
CGACGGTTTGTGGTTCAAGTATGACCGACGTATCCCAGGACGCCCGCGCCACATCCTCATGCGCCGTATCTTGCCTCACGAGAGTGTCCTCGCACTCCTGCAGGACAACTGTATCGACTTAGTGAGAAACGGTTGGTCCAGACTTCTCAACCCGGGGCAGATCGCTATTCTTGAGGAAGACCCACGGTTTGATGTTCGTCACGTTCCCGGTTCATCTGTTGTGTATTTGGGATTCAGTCTCAAGGGGCCAACCGCGTCAATGGATGTGCGCCGAGCCGTCAGAGATGCCATTGATCGACAGCAACTTGTTGTCAAGGTGGAAAACGGCCTGGCAGTGCCATGTAAGAGCTGGGCCGCGCCAAGTGTCCGCATTTGGCCACGCGCGAAGAAAGAAGCAAGGTCTCAATCGTCCGGCCCAACAGCGCCATTGACGCTTATCGTTGACAAAGCGCGCCTCGCTGACCTTCGCCTTGCTCATGTCCTTCAGTTGCAACTCGCCGACAGAGGCATCAAGCTGCAAGTGATTGGCATGATTGGCAAGTCCTTGGATAGCGCCATAGCGGAGAAGAAGTGGGACATTCGCATCGAGCGAACCTGGGGTATCCCCTACGATCCTCATTTGTCTCTCATTGGACGATTTCTTCCGGAATCTGGCGACAAGACCGCTGTTCAAGCACCACAAACTGCAGTTCCCCAAACCCTCATAGACTTAGTCCGCGCCGCCATGGCAGAGCCATCGGAGGAAGATCGACTACAATTCTACATTCAGATTCAAGACATCTTGGACGCGGAAGCTTGGATCATTCCACTCTATGTGCCGTTCGGGACGTTAGTCGCCCGCCGAGGGCTTCCCCTCCCTCAGGTCAATCACGACCTCTATCATTTCACTTTTCGGCCATGAGCAAGTTCCCGCAGGGCGCAAATCCGTTGTGGGCTATTTCACTGCAACCTAGGGATGCAAATCAACGCGTTGGCGTAATCCATTCAGAGAACAGAACGTGTAGCATCAAAAATGAACACGATGAAGCGCGCTGTTGTTGTGCTTCACCTTCAGTAATCTGTATCTGGTTTTGCATTTAGGAGTTAAGAAGGGAAATGCCTTGTTTGCAACTGCCAACCTTGTCCAAGAACAGGCATCGTTTTTGCTCTTGAGGGGCGCGGCAACTAAGTGCCGCCAAAACTTACCGGAGCAAAGACTATGAAATACAACATCTCCCTCCTCGTGGCGATGTTCACTCTACTAACTGCTGGCGCAATGGCGCAAAGCACCATTGTCGGCACCGATCATGACTTCTCGAACAATGGCTGGGCTCAAGGTCAAATCTGCTTGCCTTGCCATACTCCCCATGCGGTTCCAAGCGCCAACTTGGGTCCAAACGGTGAAAGTAACATCCTCTGGAACCACGAATTGACCACGGCAACCTTCACGATGTATTCGCCACTTGATTCGGGGAACACCATCACCGGTCAACCAGGAGAAACAAGCAAGATGTGCTTGAGTTGCCATGATGGCACCACAGCCATCGACAGTTATGGCGGCACAACCGGAACGAACTTCATTAGCGGTGGTGAACTCATTGGCACAGACCTGCGTGACGACCACCCGATTGGGCTCGTCTATCCAACAGGAACCGCTGGCTACAACGATCCTTCAACATTCCCGGCGACAGGCGTCAAGCTCGTTATCGGCGAAGGCGTTGCTAATCGTGTGGAGTGCAACTCTTGCCATGACCCGCACGGCGCTGGATTCAGCGACTTCTTGAGAGGTTCCATGTCGGGGAGTGCACTTTGTCTCCAATGCCACGACAAATAGCCTCTCATTTGCGAGTCAGACTATTGTCCGGGAATGCCCATCTCTCCTCTCTCGGAGAGGTGGGCATTTCTCTTGAAGCGAGTGCTCGGCTGCGATGGCGAAGCCCAGCAGGCAACCAACTCTCAGAGTTGTCAACGTTAGGTACCAGAGTATGAGGAGAAGTCGCATGGCAAGAAGCTCGTTTGGTCTTGGTCGAGTGGTCGTCAATATTGTCCTTGTCGTTTCTGTGATCTTGCTCGTCATCGTTCTCAATCGCAGAGATTCCGTTTTCGCGACGAATCAGACGATTCAGGAAGTTCCCAACTGCACAGCTTCTGGTTGTCACGATGATTTCGCCAAGAGGAAACAAAAGCACCCCCTCGTCGCGGAAAAAAAGTGTGCAACTTGCCACCAAGAAATCAAAGACAAGAATCACATATTTGCGCCCCTGAAACCTCAACCTGAATTGTGTACTCAGTGCCACGATGGCATGTTGGAGAAAAAGGAGTTCCTTCACGGCCCCGTCGCCGCCGGGTCCTGTACCGTATGTCATGATGTCCATGGCACCAGCCACAAAAAAGAACTTGTTGCTGAACCCCGCGATCTTTGCTTGCAATGCCATGTGGAAATGGGAGAAGTGTTGGCCCAAAGTCCCTACCGGCACAAACCCGTTCAGGAAAACTGTTCTCTATGCCATGATCATCACGCATCGAACAACAAGGTTCATCTCCGCCTTGCACCGGAAAAGCTCTGCTTGGATTGTCATAAGGACGTCAATAAGTCGATTACCAAAGGTAAAGTCGATCACGCTCCAGTGAAGACCAACAAGCAGTGCTTCAACTGCCACAAACCTCATTCCTCAGATTTCGCTCATCTCCTGGTTAAGTCCGAAAAAAACCTCTGCCTTGATTGCCACTCGAAACCACTCGTTGACAAAAATCGAACCATCCAAGACATTGGAACTCTCTTGCAGAAAAAGAAGAACCACCACGGCCCGGTGATCCAAGGCAATTGCACGGCTTGCCACAGCGAGATTCACGGAGGGGACGGTTTCCGCCTCCTTGGGTTGGCTTACCCCGAGAAGTTCTATACTTCCTTTAAGAAAGAAAAGTACGCTCTTTGCTTTAAGTGCCACGAACCCCAACTTGTCACTGTTGCGCTCACCGATCGCTTGACCCGTTTCCGCAACGGGGACGTAAACCTTCATTTCTTGCACGTCAATAAGGACAAAAAAGGCAGGACATGCCGAGCATGTCACGATACCCACGCCAGCAGCCTCCCCAAGCATATCCGCGAGTCCGTTCCGTTTGGAAACTTGGGTTGGGAATTGCCTCTCAAGTTCGTGAAGACAAAGACCGGCGGATCGTGTCAACCAGGATGCCACAAGCGCTACAAGTATGACCGAATCGAACCGCTTCAGAACATTCCAAAGATACCGAAAGTCAAGAAAGGAAAGGTTGCAGAGAAATGAGAACCCTCCTCGCGATCACGATGATCCTCACTCTGGTCACCCAAGCTGGCGCACAGTCAGGCACTCATGACGACCTCCTCAGAATTGGCGACAAGGTCCATCATGTCGCCATCACAACGCTCCAATCGAAGACGTTAGATCCGAGCAATCCCGGTGGGAGTGGTATGATCGTTGTTTTCATTCGGAAATCGCACAAGCCTTCAGAACAAGTGCTGAAAACAATCGCCCAAGCCCTTCGACGGTCGCATCCACAAGAGGATCCGCAAGTCGTCGCGATTTCGTCGACGAAGATGACGCCATCTGAGGTCAGTCAGATGAAGAAAAATGGCCTTCCGAAGATTGTCTTCGCCGACGATACCGACCGAAAAATCTATGGGGCTTTCCAAGTCGTCGTCACTCCCACGATTTTTGCTATTGATTCGAAAGGGACTCTAGTCGGACGTTACGCCTATCTGCCACCGGGCTTGCTCGCATCCTTGGAACTCGACATTGCTTTGTTGTCGAAGAAGATTGATGCGAAGGAGCACAGGAGGCGACGCGCTGAACACAGTCATGGTGCACATCCTGCCAACCCAAGAGCTGGAGCAGCTGAAACCCTGGCCAGGCGCATGTTCAAGAAGCGACAATATTTACAGATTTTGCGCCTCAACGCAACAAGCAACGGGTCGCACCGGTCGTCCAACATGGATGCAATCTGCCTTCTTTCCGCTCTCGCCTTGGAGAAAAAGGACATCGTCAACGCCATCGCCGGGCGACTCCTTAATGAAGACAAATTATCATCGTTGGGCCATTTTGCGTTGGCGCGGCGTTGTGCAGCGATCGAAAACAGAAATGGCTCGCTGTCACACTTGAATGCAGCGATCAAAATCTCTCCCGGCGACGCAGTACTTCTGGCTGAACGCGGTCGAATTTACTGTCTGTCTGGAGACTTCGAAAGAGCGACAAAGGACCTTCTGGCCGCCCTTAGGAGACTTTCCAACCAAGAACTGCCCAGGTAGATGAGTTGGATTGAAACGAGACGGACATTGAGAAACGGTGCAAGAAAACCATGGACGAACCCCGCTTCATACGATTAGTCAACAACTGCGCTCGGTTGTTTCTCTTGTTGGCCACTCAGATTTCGATTCTCACTGGGTCAACTGCTGCACAAATTGACAGTCCTGGGCGAATCCGCATTTCCAAGCAAACCGACGCCTGTGTGAAATGCCATAAAGAGGAAACTCCTGCACTTTATCAGCAATGGGGAAGCAGTAAGCACTTCCGTGGTTCCATAGGTTGTTTTGAGTGTCACCGAGCAAACAAGGCAACGGACGTCGATGCCCATGAGCACCATGGCGAGTACATCGCAACCCTTGTCACTCCCAAAGACTGCAGTCGTTGTCATAAGCGCGAAGCTGCTGAGTTTTCCGGATCGCGGCATGCCTTCGCCGGAAATGTCGAAGGCTCTGACGCGGACATATTGAGTCGCCAAGTATGTGGCAATCGCTCTATGTTCTCCAATTCAAGGCCTCAAGGGGTCTCACCCGTGCAAGTAAACGGTTGCTGGCAATGCCACGGTGCGGAAGTCAAAGTCGATTCCCGCGGACGACTCGACCCCTTGACTTATCCCAATAGTGGTATCGGGCGTATTAACCCCGACAAGTCGCGAGGCGCTTGTAGTTCCTGCCACTCTGGACATAGCTACGCCAGTGAACAAGTCAGGCACCCAAACACATGTGGTAAGTGCCATCTGGGTCCTGACCACCCCCAGTCTGAAGTCTACAAGGCATCGAAACACGGAATTGTGTTCAAGGCGCATCAATCAGAGATGAATATGCACAAGACCAAGTGGATCGTCGGTGAAGACTACGTAGCCGCACCGACCTGCGCGACTTGTCATATTTCTGCAACGACTCAACTGGCAACCACCCACAATGTCGGCACACGAATAAGCTGGAACAACAGAGGTGCTGTTTCGATTCGGGCGGATGAGGCCGACCGGCTCCTGAATTTGGAGTCGCAAAACCTGAGCTGGAAAGCTCGACGACGGCGCATGAACAGTGTGTGCCGAACTTGCCACGACAAGAATTGGGTCGAGAATTTCTACATGCAGTACGATGCTCAGATCGAGCTCTACAACGAGAAGTTCGCCAAACCTGGCCGGAAGCTGATGCAACTTGCGATCCCGTTACGACGTCCGAGCGAACCGTTTAGCAACAGCATCGATTGGATTTGGTTCGAGATTTCCCAACGACATGGGCGCGCGGCGCGAACGGGGGCAGCCATGATGTCTCCTAGCCATGCTCAGTGGCAAGGCAACTACAAGGTTGCTAAGGACTTTTACATCAAGTTCATCCCTGAATTGGCAAGGATGGCTGGCAAAGCAATGAAGAGCCAAGACGCCAACCGACGACAAGCGGGAATGGCGTTGCGAGAAGGCCTGGACAATCTCCAAGCAAGTGAAGATCACAAATGGAGGACGATGAAATAGTACGCGGCATGTGTGCGACTTGACGGTACCTTTCTTGCCTCTCAGCGTTAGCAGAAGGGCTCAGCATGAATCCTGAATTCCGAAAAATGAAAGAGGATCTCGAGTCACTGGTAGAGAGAATTGAAACTCTCGAATGCCGCCTGAACGGGCTCGAAAACGCGCAACTCAAGGCCGATGTTCGCCATGAAGACGTTGTCGCCGCGTTGTGGGAAGATGAGGAAGTTGCTGATTACCGACTTGGTGAGAAAGTGACCTTCTTCGGACGCTCGCTTCTCGCTATCGGTGGCGGTCTGTTAATCAGAACGATTGGTGTCGCTGAAGGCTCATTCTTAAGGCTCAGTATCGGTGTCGGCATGCTATACGCCTGTTTTTGGACCGGTATGGCATTTCGGGCCGGGTCACGGTCGGGCAAAACGAGTTCCACTTTCCATGGTGTTGTTGGCTCGTTTATCGGCTTTCCTCTCATTTGGGAGGCAACCAGCAAGTTGCACGCGTGGCCAGCTTTTGTCGCTGTCACGATTCTCGTGTTGTTCGCCGCTCTCAATCTCTTCCTTGCTTTCCGTAATCGTCTACCCCTTGTCGGCTGGATCGCAACTGCGGGAGCCACGGCAACAACGCTTGTATTAGGTTTCACTGAGCCCCATGCCATTCTCTACGCCGGTGGCATGGTAAATCTATCGTTGATGACTTTGTGGTTGGGATACGGTGGTCGTGGATTCGGGCCCGCCGTATTCACTGCTACTGCAATCAACATTCAGTTCGTTGTATTCGCCTTAATGGTAAACCACTCGGACTCGCTTCACCTCTTGGGGCCTTTCGTTCCAAGTGGAATCATCTATCTTCAAATCGTCTTGCTCGTTTGCTATTTTTCTAGTTTCGCGGACCGGACTCTTCGCCAACACCGTGAGGTCACGGTTGCGGAGATTTTCATCGGTTCCGTTTCTGTCTGTAGCTTGGCTTTCGTGGCGATTCCCCTTGCCGGGGCGGATAGTGGCCTGATCAACACCCTTGGAATTCTGAGCTTCGCGTTGGGAACAAGCTGCTACGGAGTGACTTTTGCGCTCATCGAAAAATCTCGCGCGGCACGCAAGACTCGTATCTTCTACACCACTGTTGCCATATTTCTGGTGATCGTTGGTTTCGACCTGACCTTGTCCGGGTCTGAGCGAATTTGGGCTCTAGCTCTTGTTGCTTTTCTTTCTGCGTGGTCCGGGAGCTGGCGAAATCGGGTCACCTTGGCATTGCATTCGTCGATTTACGTCATTGTTGCCGCCGGTGAAAGTGGAGTTCTGAGGGGTGCATTGTCCACAATCTTTCAAGATGATCTTGACACGGCGTTGTGGCGAACATCCCTCCCCTACCTCATCTTGGTCCTTTCGGTCGTGTGCCCGCTTTTTCCTGTTGCCACCCACGGCAGGACTTGGGGACGACTAGCTCATGCGCCAAAAATCCTGTGGGCAGTGACGGCCAGCGCCTGCGTGATTGGATTCGGGATCATCTTGCTGTCGTGGAGTTACGAGAGACTATTCGGGATGGCAAGTAGTACCGCGACGATGAGCGCCATTCGAACGATCGTCCTTGTCGCTGTCACCATGATTCTTGTGTGGGTCGGCGCTTCGCCCAGGTACCGTGAGGCCAGATGGCTAGTGATACCCATCATGCTCCTTGCCGGTTGCAAGCTGCTCCTTGAGGACATCCCCCGGGGTACGACACTGTCGAAATGCGTTTCTTTCGTTGCCTACGGCGGTGCTCTTTTTCTCGTCCCGTCGATCATGAAGAGAACCGCCCATGCCCCGGTTTCGCCGGAGCATGAGGAAGTCGAAGATCCAAAATCGAACGCCTAACCACAAACGCCGACGTCGGTGTATCTGGATTCCCCAGAGAGTCTCAGTCGCATGGGGAAAATCCCCCACAAATGGGGCCCAGAATCTCCAGGACAGAGAAATGTCTTGCCTAGTTGTAGCACTCATGACATTTGCGTCTTTTAAGCAAAGAAATGCCCGGTGAAAGCCTATGCCCTAACTATATATCTCTATATCAGTTACGCCTCATCTTGCTGTCGTCTACGGAAACGTCCACCACCTGAGCAACAAACAGGCACCGGTTTTGCTTTTGACCCAATGTGACAGAAAGTTGTCACACGAAAACCGGAGAAAAGCCATGAGATCAAACGTCACACTTATCGCTGCGATGTTTGCCTTTCTGACCGCAAGCATCTTTGCGCAAAGCACAATCGTCGGTACCGACCATGATTTCTCGAACAATGGCTGGGCTCAAGGTCAAATCTGCCTGCCCTGCCATACACCTCACTCTGTTCCATCGGCAAACTTGGGGCCGAACGGAGAAAGTAACATTCTCTGGAATCATGAGCTCACCACCGCGACCTTTACCATGTACTCCCCATTGGACTCGGGTAACACTGTCACCGGACAACCTGGCGAAACCAGCAAGATGTGCCTGAGCTGCCATGACGGCACAACCGCAGTTGACAGCTATGGTGGCACAACGGGCACAAATTTCATCGATGCGGGTCACTTGATCGGCACGGATTTGCGTGACGATCACCCCATCGGGCTGGTCTATCCTACCGGCACGGCAGGCTACAATGATCCATCAACCTTCCCCGCCAACGGCGTCAAACTCGTCATTGGCGAAGGCGTTGCGAATCGCGTCGAGTGCAACTCCTGCCACGACCCTCATGGAGCTGGCTTTAGCGAGTTCTTGAGAGGTTCGATGTCTGGAAGCGCACTTTGCCTCCAATGCCACGACAAGTAGCTTCAAATTCATGATCCGATCCCGCTCCGGAAATGCCCGCCTCTCTTCACCGGGGAGGCGGGTATTTTTCTCAGACCAAAAGAACGAGAGAGAATCGATGCGCTCCAAAACCACCATTCTATGTAGCCTAATCATAGCTTGCTTGTCTTTGTCGCTTTCGGCCCAGAAGGAAGACAAACACGGAGGTCTGGCAAAGTCCCTCTTCTTCCATTGCCAAACTGGCCAAGGGCCCACTCTCAAAGCGGTGAAAACGGACCTCACAATTGCTTCCATTATGAAGCGTGCCAAGTTGGACCAGAAGGCCGCAACACCGGAAGGATTGCCCGCCATTCGCATATTGGAGTTCATTCCGAGTGCGACAATGGAACAAGTTGTCAAGATCCTCGGTCCCAAAGAGGCGGGAGCCGCTGTCGAAATCGAGATTGTTGGCAAAAAGCAGAACTTCAAACGATGGCTCGTCGCAGCCGACCACCTGCGCGACAGGTTATCCAGCCTCATCGGCAATTGGCGTCTCGTGGATTGCAAGACTGAAGAGGAATACCATCGCCTCCAGCGTGAATTCTCGCGTGGACGCCTTGGGAATCTCTTGGTCTCGCGCCAGAAAGACGACAGTCCCTTGCAAGTCGCTGTTGAGATCGGCGTCAAGAAGACTACGGGTGCCCTCAATCTGGAAATCGAAGTAGTCAAGTTTCTACCACACTTCGACTTCGACAAGGACCACAAGCCTACAAGTCGCTCGAACCGCAATCTCAATCCTGCTGTGCTTGTTCGACTCAAACATGAGGGTATCGAAGAACTGAGATGGGTTTTCGCCCGTGACTTCGACATCTCACTCCAAGAGAAGAAACGGACCCCATTCGCGATCAAATTGGAGTGCATGATCGTCGACCAAAAGGCCGTAGCGAATTTCGTCTTGGTTCACCGGCCAGATAACAAGCTTGTCCTCTGGAGTACTGAATCACCAATCGGATCAGAACAACTCATGGTCCCAAAAACTGCAGTGCAAGTACCTCGTTCGAACTACAAGTTCACCATCGTCCGTCAGGAATCTCACGCCAAGATCCTTGAGCAATGGCGCGAAGATCCCAAGGGACGCGATACGGTTCTACGCATCGAGACAAAAGAGAAGACGAGCAAGAAACCTGTCCAACATTGGTTGCGACTGGGCCGACCGCTGCGATTGCGAACGACAAAGGGACTCATGACAGTTCTCTTTGCGCAGAAGAAGAAATAGCTTTGGGACCACAAGAGAAAGGAGAACAGGGATGAAACAGAGAAGTTTGTTAGTTGTTGTGATCGTAATGACAAGTCTGACTTTGGGTTGCGCTTCGGGCACACGAGGCGACAGCGCATCGGCGCCAGAAGACAATGTTCTCCTCTTTCCACTACCTCCAGTGAAGCCACGCATTCAATACCTCACCTTTGTCAATGGTGCGGCTCAAGTTGAGCCTGGCAAAGGTGCATTCGCCGACTTCGTATTGGGCGGTGATAGCAATGCCAAAAACAGGATCGACAAACCATTCGGCGTTGCCGCTCGAGATGGTGTCGTCTATGTCTGTGATACAAAAGCCCTCAATATCACCAAGCTTGATTTCAAGAAGAAAGAATTCTCTGTGTTTGGCAACACGGGGCCCGGCCGGGTCAAGAAACCCATCAACATCATTGTTGACGAAAAAGGGTTCAAGTTTGTCGCCGATCCGATACGCAATCAAGTCGTCGTTTTTGATCCTGTTGACAAATTCGTGACCGCATTTGAAGTGCCAAAACCAAGCCGAATCGTTGATGTGGCCATGTGGAAAAATGAGATTTTTGTGCTCGACAACGATGAAACCTGCCAAGTTGTGGTTCTCGATCGCACAACAGGCAAGATGCTCCGCAAATTCGGTGGCCCTGGACGGGAACCCGGACAGTTCAGCGCACCAAACAGTATCTGCATTGGCCCAAAAGGTTTCCTTTATCTCAGCGACACTCACGCCCACAGAATCCAGAAAATGGATCGCCAAGGAAACTCGATTTGGGTCGTCGGCGAACCAGGTTACCATCTCGGACAATTCGGGCGACCACGTGGGTTGCGTGTCGGGCCAGATGGTGTGGTCTACGTTGTCGATGCCGCAACTGAGATAATTCAGATGTTCAACAGTGATGGCGAAACTTTGATGTACTTCGGCGGCCCCGGCAATGTCCCCGGTGCTATGTTCCTGCCTTCGCAATTAGCTATCGACCCGACATCGATTCCCTACTTCAAGAAGTACATTCACCCTGATTTTAAGGCTGAGTATTTGCTCTTCACGGCCAATCAATATGGGCCACATCTCATTTCCGTCTATGCATTTGGTGGCTTCCCAGACGGCTATGAATTCAAGGAGTCAAAAGTCACCACGATCCCCAGGATCGAGGCCGACCCTTCCAAGGATCCAATGGGTGTGCCCACCGAGCCAGAAGAAAAGAAGTGACGTGTTTAGGTTAGCGACACACTGAACTTTGGAGCCGTTTGATGAGCAAGATCGGTATCGCGTACCTTTTCGCATGCCTCTTGCTCGTTGCCGCTTGCGTCAGCGAGCCTGGGTCCGGATTCCTTGGCAACTTCTTTGACGGCATGACCAGCCCAGATCCAAACGCCCCGAAAAAAGATCCGTATCGTCTTGAGGTCAAGAAACGGGATCGGAAAGACACGGGCCCCAAGGCTTATCTTCATCCTCCATTTGGTGACGGCTCCTGCAAGAAGTGCCATTCTCACAAGGTCTCGAACATGAGCCCGAAGCAGACACGAGAATTGTGCTTTACTTGTCACAGCGAATTCTTCACGGGCATTGACTATGCCCATGGCCCTGTTGTCGCCGGTTCATGCCTCCAATGCCACCATCATCATTGGTCGAGGATCCCTGGCATCCTCAGACGTCCGGTACAAGAAACCTGTTTGTCATGCCATGCACAAGCCGACTTGGCTGCAGGTCAATGTGGTTGGCAGGAGCCCAAGTCAAGTTGTATTACCTGCCATATGCCTCATGGTGGTGGTAACCCGTTCTTCTTGAAGGTCAAGGAAGGAGGGGGATAATGCGATCTCGGTTGAATCCCAAGAAGATCGAACAAGTGGCTGTGTTCGTGGCGCTCTCAACCGTCATGGCCGCGCTTTGGCTCTTTCCCTTGTGTGGCTGTGCCAGCCGCGACGATGGGCCAGACCCATTCCCAGTCTTGGGGATCACAGATATTGGCGGCTTCGTCGAAGTCATTGCCCAACTGAGAAACCAAAAGCAAGAAGCGACCGTCAATAATCTGAAGACGATCTCAGATGAACTCGTCCTTGAAGAACGACTGGGACTCAAGGTTAGCGGTTTCTCGTATCATCCGAATCTCATAGAATTCACTCTTGCCGCCACTCTAGGATCGCTGCAACATCAATTCGAGGAAACGGGTCCAGCTTTTGACATTAAAGGCGACGACCTGGGTCTCATTGCCGAGTTCGAGTTGTCGGCAGATATTCTCCGCCACAAACCCTATCCAGGTCGCATCCATCTCAGACAAGATCAAAGCACTCAATCCAGGGCCTTTCGCTCGAGTCTGCAAACCACAACAAGCGTACAGGGGTTGTTCTGGCGCTTGGAGGACGAGACGACGCCACTTCACGTCCGTTTCGAGCGGCGCAAGGCGACCTACGAGCCTCTTGATGATTCCGATATCGGTGGATTCACTGAAACCACGAGCTTGGCAGCTGGAGGTGCCTACCGATTTAACAACGATCATCAGATAAGGTTCGAATACGAGCACCTCATCCTGGCAGAGGATCCATCAAAACTCGACTACTCTTCGGACGAGTTGATTCTCATCCATTCCATCAAATGGGGTGAGGGCAACCGTGCCGAAACGAGGCTGGAATACCTCGATCAGTATGGCAATCTTCTGATTCGCCGATTCAGAGGACGAAGTGACGTCCGTGTCAATTTGATTGACAATCTCACCAGCCGCCTTACTCTAGAATATCGCGATCAAGATCGCGGCACTCAGTTTGGCAATGCCATTGTTTCTGACCAGACCTTTGATGCCACAGGTGGTCTTGGCTACCGACTCTGGGACAGTGTCGTTACCAATTTAGAGGTCTACTATCGCTCACAGACCTTGAGCGGTGACGCTACAACGGCGCGATACGGAACACGATTTGATCTCAACTACCGCAAGAAAAATGCCTTAGGGCAGTTCGGGATGAACTACTCTTTCAGCTACAATATCGACGATCGCCAAGCGGAGTCTTCGTTACCGATAAGTATTTTCGATGAAGGGCATTCTTTTGACGCCAATGACCGCTTCATGCTCGACAACCGCCGCGTCATGCTGGCGACAATCGT
>JAJRYU010000398.1 GCA_024275615.1 Planctomycetota bacterium | reverse complement strand
TACAAAAGAACAAAAGCAACACGAAGCAAGTTCGAGCCATGGGAAGCCTCTTGAGATGTTGGCAAATGCGAAAAGTCTGATGGGCTTTGTGGCTGAAAACTCATTCGGCCCCTTTTGCACCTTCAAACTACGCCCGCAGTCTACCACACCTATCAATGGGCTATAGCCAAGATCGGGAAGTATCAATCCCCCAGTTTGGATGTCAACGTCAGGACAGCCATGGCTGTTGCGGCGGCCCGCGACATGGAAGCGGTTGCTGGCCAGGCACCATGATTCACTCCGCGCTTCGAGGCCAGTTGCAAGATATAGGGGATAACCTGCCGTTTCCAATACACGGCAGCGCTACCCGAGGGATCGACTTTGATCATCGACAAATTGCGAAAGTCACGAAGATGGGATCCTCCCGCAGCCTTGGTGGAGTCCACAAGCGACTTCAGGAGACGGCAAATTTCGCTATCTGAGGGCCCAGAACCCCCGGATTCTTGATTTTCGAAATACTGCAAGACAAGGTCAGCACAAGCGCTCGATAAATCGTCTGAGCTCGTCTTTCTCAGTTCCTCATATGAAAGCACGACATCACCAATCCCTTGCTCTTCAGATTCGGCGAGGAGAAATTTCAACTGCGACAAGTAGTGGCGAAGCAGAGGTTTGTTCTCGGCTTGACCTCGAGAATCGTTTCGCAACCGACCGTTCACGTATCTGAGACCGGACTTGGCAATTCTCTTGAGCAACTGACTACGTGAGCGAACGGCGAGATCCGCAACTGCCAGAGTCGCGAGAACGTCCAGATGAGCATCCTTGAGACTCCCGTTCGAGAACCGGCCATCTTCTCGTTGCACTGTGTGCAGCCATTTCGCTGCTTTGGCGATCTCATGGCGATAGCTCCCGCGACTCAACGTGTCACCGGTTGCTCCGAACGCGAGAAGGCCCAGAGCTGTAGCCTCCAGCCTCTTGTTGAAAAGGTCCAGGTCATTCTCTTCCGGCAACTCCGACGCTCCCTCTCGCCGCCAGTCGATTCCGTTTGCGAAGAAAGAACCATCGTCGTCTTGAATGGCAGAAAACCAAGATATGGCGCGTTCAACAGGTAAGCTCACCGAACGACGCCGACTCTTGCGCACGACACCTCGAACAATCTCTCGTTGAGCCGCAATTTGTGCCAATTTCACAAACTCTGCCCTCCTTTTCATGCGGTCTTTTCCCAAACCTGCTGTCGCCAGGGCAATGACATTCTTCCATGACATCTTTGATCTGAGGGGATCATTCCCTATTCTTCCAGCCATGCCAGCGACGGCCGCAGCAAACTTGAAGTCAATGCTCGCAGCAGCAATGTCTGTCTCAGATGATTCAACCGGATGGACGATGAGTCGACTCGTCGTTGCCCTCATGGGTTTGTACCTGACTTTCAGGAACAGAAGCTCGTGTGAGTTTTTGTTCTGAGCGATGACGACGGGGTAGCGCTTCCCCTTTGGTGGTGTCTTGTCTTCTTCTCCACGCAAGCTCAACTCATACAGAGCGGTCACTTGAGAGCCTGGTCCCATGTCAGAAGCGTCAACCGAATCATTGGCAAAGTCCTTTTTCGCCAGGATCCTGTTTTCATAACCGATCAACCGCCACGTCTTGACTTTCAACGGGTTGAATTCGACTTGAATCTTGACGTCTCTGGCAACGAGTTCGAGATTCTTGACAAGGTCGCTGCCAAAAACTTTGTTGGCTTCTTCTTGACTGTCAATGTAGGCGAAGTGGCCATCCGCTTTTTGGGCGATTTCCTGCAATAGACCTCGTTTCAGATATCGAACACCAAATCCGAGGACACT
>JAJRYU010000033.1 GCA_024275615.1 Planctomycetota bacterium | reverse complement strand
GAAGGAAGACTTGGGGCGCTCGACCACCAAGGAAACTAGCAAGCTCAGTCGTATCCGCGTGAAGGGGCGGAGTTTTACTCTGGTGAAGGGAATTTGGACCGAGGATTCCCTTGCCAGAAACGAGACCAAAAAAGACAAGGCAACCTCAATTCTTCTCTGGTCGAAAGCCTATTTTGAGTTGATTGCAGCCCACCCCGAGTTGGGCCCGATCGTCGCTCGTTTGCAAGAAGTCATGCTGAAAGTGGCAGGGAAGATTATTCTGATTGAGGAGGCGGTTGAGAATTGCCCTCCTGAGGATGATCCGAACTAGGCCTTTCCTCTGGTGGCCCCTTACAATCATCCTGACATGTTGCCGCTGGCTCTTGATCTTGAGCCAGCGGTTTCCTTTTCGCCACCGCTTCTTTTTCCATTCGTGCCTGGAGTCGGGCGGCGAAAGCTTCGTCCGTGTGCTGAGGAAGCCTGTTGTAGGCCCGCGCAGCTCGCACTAAATAGAACGTGAAGACCGCTAAGGGCAACCAGATAATTAAGTGATAGAGGAAATGAGAGCCAGCGCTGGTTGTCATCATATGGAGGACGGCCCCGGCACCAACGCACAACCCAAAGAAACCCACCCAAAGACATCCGGTGCCCAGAGTTCCTGGTTTGTTGATTAGTCGCTGCAAGTTGTTTGCCCTGAGTGGTTTATGAGTATGTCCCCGAACTGCTAATTGCCTCGACTTGCGCCTTTATTCCGTCCTTCCCGGTGCCTACAATGCCGCGCGTTCCTTGACTGGCATCTTGCCACGAAAGTTCTCGAATCGAAGGAAGACAGCATCTCATGAGTTTGACGATGATTCCTCAAAAATATGCCATGACGAGCATAGTCATTTTGGCAGCTTTTGCAGCTCTATCACCATGGGCGATTTGCCAAGCCGAGACCAGCCCAACAGCGTGCGTTGGCGCTAACCTGGAAGATTTGCAGGCCGCCTCGAAAGCTGATTCAAAGAACATCGGGCTGCATATGCGTATTGTCCGCAAGATCCTGCAGCAGCTGCCCACGACCGACAATCGACGGCGCAGCAAATTGATGTTGGAAGAACTAGAGAATCAGCTTGATGGCATCAAGAAGCTCGATCCAGAGTTCACATATATTTACCGAGTCTTGGCCCGTCAGCACGAACGCAAGAAGGAGTTCTTGAAAGTGCTCGAGGTGCTCGATGACTACGCCAAGGTGACAGCACTCGACTACGACATGCGCAATATGCGGGTTCGCGCGATGCTGCGCCTTGCCAGCCGGAAAGAAGACCCCTTACCCGAGAAAACCGCCGAGGCTGCAGAGTACGTGGCCCAGTGGTTCTCCTCAGGCACAGCGCCTGTTTTCGCGGAGACTTTGGCATCATCTGGCACATGGATGATTGACAAGATGTTTCGCAGGTCTCTCTTGCAGCGTTACGCGAAAATGTACAAAGAGTCGCCCAAGGACATCAATTTGATCATCAGCTACGCAAGTAGTCTCTATGTTGCTGGTCGCAATGAATCGGCGTGGTCGGTCATGCGCAAGGCAGAAAACATCGGTCTTTGTGACGACGTCATGGGTGGACGTCATCCTCTGATCGAGTTGCTTGAATTGCGTTGTCCAGAGGATGCAGAAACGGAAATCTACTCTGGTCTCGACATTGACCAACTTCGAAAACAGAGTGCTGATCACAAAGAGAACCTGTCTCTCACCTATCGCCTCGCCGTGCGTTTGAAAGCCAAGGCCTATACCGGTGAGAGGATCATTGCGAAGATCGCCGACGCCATTATTGAAGACGAAGAAGAACTGGCGGATGCCGAACGCAGGGGTGAAGCCAAGGACATTGACAAGCTGCGAGGCAAACTAAAGCGGCTCAATGAACAGAAAGCTGACATCGAGAAGCAGGTCAAGGAGGCTTACGCAGAGGCTTTGCCCTTTGCCCTTCAAGTTCGGAATGCCAACAAGAACATTGACTCCGTAACCCTCCTCCTTGCCGACATTACCAGCAAGCTCGGAGACACTCAGCAATCGATCAAGTTCCTCAAAGAGAGCATTGAGCGGGTACCGTTCTTCATCCCCCTGCGGGACAAGCTCGCTGGGATTCACTCGGAATCCGAAGATTGGGTTCATGCAGCCGAAGCACTTGTAGGAGTCTGCCGCTTAGTCTCCTGCCGGGCCGGGACTTGGGAGGATGGTGAGAGCGATGCAGAACTACCCAAACCTGTTGTTGGCAGGGAGCAGCTCATTGCTCGCATGGCGCAAGATCCCAAGGCCCAAAGTGCCTTGATCAGCGCGTTTGAAGCCGCCGTGGCCAAGGACCCGCGTAATCCCAATCTTGAGTCTTTTCTGTCCATGTCCTACTTCTTTGCCGGCGACAAAGAAAAAGCCGCAAAAGCGATGTTGAGGGCAGAATTCTTGGGGGTTTGTGGCGAAGACGGTTTCGCGCACCCTCTTGCTGTTTTTATCTATTCCCGCACCAACTGGAAATAGACGGGCGCGTCCATTCTTGCCCAGATCTAGCATGCTGATAGAATGACCCGGATCGGTCAGAGAGAACTTCTCTGGTCTTTCCGGATCTCTCTTTATGACAATGACTTAGGACGGCCACTCTGAGGCCAGCTCGGAATCGACTCCATGATCGTTGCGATCACAAAACGTCCAGGCGAACACGAGGTCTTGGAGCTCAAAGAGCTGCTAGGGAATCGTGGTATCGTCGAAAATGTCGTCGTACGGGGAGATGGTTGTTCTGTGCTGAGTGTGACTGGTGGTGAGTCGCTCGTACAGACGCTGGAATCCTCGCCATTAGTTTCCCGAGTCATGACCATCACCGGTCCTTGGGGCATGGTTGCCAAAGAACATGCATCGGACGTAGCCCCTATGAACGCCGTTCCTGGCTGTTCTTTTGGGGGTACGCAGTTTTCTGTTCTTGCTGGACCTTGTAGCGTCGAAGGCCACCAACAGCTTCTGAGCGTTGCTCAGAGCGTAAAGGAGTCTGGTGCCGTTGGCCTACGAGGGGGTGCATTCAAGCCGAGAACATCACCCTATGCGTTTCAAGGCTTGGGGCACCAAGGTCTGGAGCACTTGGCTGCGGTTCGACAGCAGACAGGACTCTCTGTGGTGACCGAAGTCATGTCGGCCGGGGAAGTTGAACGCGTTGCCGCGGCCGCGGACATGTTGCAAATAGGCTCGCGAAACGTCCAAAACTACCGACTCTTGGAGGCCGTTGGTCGCTGTGACACTCCAGTCCTATTGAAGCGCGGTATGATGTCGACGATTGATGAATTCCTCGGGTCGGCGGAGTATATCTATGCCCGCGGCAACGAAAACATCGTGCTCTGCGAGCGTGGAATTCGCAGCTTCGAGCCCCGCTTGCGCAATACTCTCGACTTGGGAGCTGTGGCGCTTTTGAAGCGACTGACCCATTTGCCCGTCATCGTTGACCCCAGTCACGGTACGGGGCTTTCTGAACTGGTTGCCCCTCTCGCCAAGGCTGCCCTGGCCATGGGCGCTGACGGCTTGATGCTGGAAGTCCATTCGCGGCCGGAAATTGCAAAATCTGATGGTAGGCAGTCCTTGTCAGTCTCGGAATTTGCCACTTTGATGACAGAATTGGCGCCCTTGGCGCAAGTTCTGGGGCGGACCTTGGGGAGTCCCATGACTGCGGGGCATTCCGTATCGGGCGGTTGAGGCCTGCCTGTGTCGCCATGAGGCATAGATTCAAAAATTGCTCTGAATAGACAAAAAAACCCGGCCGTCTTGGCCGGGTTTTTTCTCAGTAGCGGCGACTGGACTTGAACCAGTGACCTGAGGCTTATGAATCCTCCGCTCTAACCAGCTGAGCTACGCCGCCTTGTAGCCAGTTTCCCTCAAAGAACTGATCTTCCTCAAGGAGGGGCAAGATATTTTGCCAAGGGCCTCGCTTCAAGCCGAAACGAGGTGAATTCGCCAGTTCTTGTGTTTTGCGGAATTCTCCAGGCCCGCTTGAGGGACTCAAGGTATCTTTGAATGCCTGAAAAACCTGGTTGCCAAACGCGGCTGTGGATGGTCCTTGTGCTTGCACAAGGAACAGACCCACCTCTTCCAACTACGCCTGATACCGGCCATAGTCGCATTGGTAAGGCGGACCGACATCCTCCCGTCGGCCCGCCTTTTTTTTGACTTCATGGCAATTTTCCGCTGATTTGCAGCGACATGTGGCGATCGCTGTCGGTGACGATCTCGAAGTCTTTCAATCCGGCTGATTGGGCCATTTTCTTCAGTTCGGCAGGTGTCAGTGCGGCGCACAAACTGGCACGAAAGAGTGCACGCTGCGATGGATTGGCCTCGGCGCCATGAAGAGCGACGAGGGCATCCACCTGGGCCATGTCCTCAGGGCGAAAAAGGTCACGAATGAGCAAAACACCACTTGGCTTCAAGACGCGGAGAGCCTCTGCCAGAAATGGCACAGGGTTGGGAATGTGATGCAAGACCGTGTTGCTGAGGATGGCGTCGAAATGGTGGTCCGGAAAAGGCAGGGTCTTGGCGTTGGCGAGTTGATAAGAGACGCGATCCGCAGCTTGTGACTCAAGCAAGTGTTTCTTGGCTAAGTCAATCATCGTTCGGGCGGCGTCAATACCAATAACTCTAGCATCAGGTTTTTGCGCGACAATCAAAGGGGGGATGTGGCCGGGACCGCAGCCAATATCAAGCATGAGACCTTGGGCGCCGAGTTCAAGCAGACGATCCACGAAAGCACTGTTGGGGATTGTGTGGTCCATGGCGTCATAATCCTTCGACTCTTCAGCATCATCCATGAACTCTGGTTCGAGTATTCTCTCCACTAAGAGTCGCCTCCGATCTTGGACAAACGTTCGAGAGCAGATTGAACCTCGGCATTGACACTTCCCAAAGTCCAGGTGCCTCCGCGAGCCCTGACTCCTGCTTGAACGCCCGTCAGAATCTCCAAACCCTCATCAATGGTCTTCACCGGGTAGATGTGGAATGTCCCTTCGGCAATGGCCTCGCGCACGACACGTGCGAGCATGAGGTCAGATGCGTTGGATTGAGGCATGATGATTCCCTGGGTGCCGGTCAGACCACGACGGCGGCAGACGTCGAAGAATCCTTCGATCTTCTCGTTGACTCCGCCGACAGGTTGGATATTGCCGAATTGATCGACCGAACCTGTGCAGGCAATGTCTTGACGCAGCGGGATGGATGCCAAGCTCGACAGCAGGAGATAAAGTTCTGTGGAAGATGCGCTGTCACCATCGATGTAGCCATAGGATTGTTCGATGCAGATGCTGGCTGAGAAGGTCAAGGGGTAGTCTTGGCCGTAGCGGCCATTCATGAATCCTTGGATGATCATGGAGCCCTTGTCGTAACTCGATCCCGAAAGTTCGGCTTCACGTTCAAGGTCGACAATGCCGTTCTTGCCGGCTGAAGTCTGGCAGCTGATGCGGGCAACGGTGCCGAAAGCGTAGTCGCCGATACTCAGCACAGTCAGGCCATTGATTTGTCCAACACGGTGCCCATCAGTTTCTAAGATAATCTCACCTTCGTCGACGCGCTCTTTCAATTTGTCTTCATAGAGCCCGAGACGTTCCCTGGAATCTGCGATTGCTTTTTCGACATATTCACCACCGATTACGTTCTTTCCGGCTGTCCTGGCCAAGTAATTGGCTTCTCGCAGGACATCGGCAAGGATGGAGAATCTTGTTGATAGCCGACCTCGCCGATCTGCCTTGCGCATGCTGAATTGGAGAAAGGACTCGATTCCGCTGCGATCGAGATCGAAGAGTTCTTCTTCTCGCAGAATTCGCACGACTGCTTTGAGGTAGCGATCCAGAGCATCTCCTCGCAGGCCAATAGAGGTGTCAAAGTCTGCTTTGACTTTGAAAATCTTGGCGAATTCGTGATCTTTTTCGTGTAGAGATTCGTAAAGGCCGCTACTCCCAAGGAGGATAATTTTCACATTGAGTGGAATGGCGTCCGGATTGAGAACAGGAGCTCCAGAAGAAGGGGCACCTTCTTGAGGTTGAATGATAAGCTCTCCTGAGCGTAACGTCTGCTTTAGCTGCGGCCAGACGCCATTCTCCAAGAGAAGATCAGGGGCGTTGACGATCAAGTAACCGCCTTGGGCTCGTAGTAAGGATCCTGGCTTTAGGCGGCTGAAATCTGTCCCGAAAACACCAGGTGCCACAGCCACACGGTCCTGGCTCCCAAACACATTTTGATAGGTCGGGTGATTTTCGATGACTATGGGGCATCCGCTTCCTTTGTTCGACAAAACGATGTTGACATCAAATGCGGAAAAGTCAGGGCCCCCTTCTTCGTTGCTCGCGTTTGCGTCTGTCGGGCGCTGAAAAACTTCAAGGTTGTCGAGAATGGTGTCGCGGATTTGTTCAAGCCAAGGCTCGATACCGTCGTTGGGGAATTTCTCCAATATCGAACGCGAAAAATCGCCAATGGCCAAGCGCACAATATGCCGTTGCATCTTGTTGATCGTGGCGATGAGATCCTTGCTGATTCTCTGGTGCTCGGACATGAATCCGACCAGATCTGTTTCAAGCGTTTCTGCGGTCTCCTGGATTTTCTTGACTTCTTCTTCGGTGATTTCTCCTTCTTTCACCAAGCGGGGCAACTCGCGCAATTCCACGGCGGCCTCACCTCGAAGAAGAACGAGTTCTGGAACCACCGCTCCCTCCTCGCTCGTGGCAGCCAAAGCAAAACCGGCTTCGCCAATTTTCTCACGAAACTCGGCCGTGAGTTTCTGGGCAACAGCCTGGAAGCTGACCTCCATAGCCTTCATTCGTTCGGCAGTTTCAGGAGAGTTGATGAGTCGGTCTACTTCCCGTCTGAGCAAGAGCAGTGATTCGTGGACCAAGGTCTTGAAGTCGTTGGCTGACCCTCGGGGCAACGTGATCAGCTTAGGTCGTTCCGGTTCATCAAAATTGTGGACAAAGGCAAGATCGTCAGCGAGTTTGCAAGCTGGCTGCATGGCTCCGAGCATGCGCTTGACCGTTGATGTTCGGCCTGTGCCGACAATGCCACAGACGAAGACATTGTAACCGGTTTTGTAGAGCTCCAAGCCAAGCCGCAGAGCCTTCAGGGCTCTCTCTTGGCCAATAATGGCATCATCGGCTTCTATTTCAGCAGTCGAATCTGGGATGTCGGCGTCTGGGGGCAAGGTCCAGCACGCCCCAGCAAGGCTAATTGACACCGGTTGGGCATGACTCTTCTTCAAGGGCATAAAGTGCTACCTTTCGATCCTGGCTTCTGAATTTGACTCACCTTGGGGGGCGCCAGTGGATTCTCCTGCATATGCATTTGAATCGAACGCGTTTTCAAGGGATCCTGAGTGTCCATGTCTGGGCCGGTTTGTAAAGCGTTTCGGAGCTGCTTCTGTGACAAAAACGAATTTGTGCGATCTCAGGGATTTTCTCCAGCTCCTAAAGCGGGAAGGGGAGGTTGTCGAGGTGGAGGCACCTGTCGACCCAATCCTGGAAGCGCCAGAGATTCATCGACGTGTGATCGCTGCAGGGGGACCAGCGCTCTTGTTCAAGAATCCAAAAGGTGCTGATTTTCCCCTGGTGACCAATCTTTTCGGCAGCAAGCGTCGAGTTGACCTAGCCTTCGGCAAAGGGCCACGGCTTATGGTGGAACAATTGGCACGGTGCCCAGAAGAGCTGATGCCACCAACCTTGGGGCGTCTTTGGTCTCATCGTTCTCTTCTTTCACGCTTGGCGCGTGTGGGGCTCAAGAAAACCAACAAGGCACCAGTCTTGGACAAGACCATGATGCCTCCGCGCCTTGGCCGATTGCCAGTGCTAAAAACTTGGGAAAAAGATGGCGGGCCCTTCGTCACCCTCCCTTTGGTTTACACAGAGCACCCTGAGACAGGGGGGCACAATTTAGGAATGTACCGGCTTCAAATTCACGATGACGAACATACGGGGATGCATTTCCAGATTGGCAAGGGAGGAGGAGCTCACCTGGCCGTCGCCGAAGGGATGAACAAGAGCCTACCTTGTCACGTCTTTCTCGGAGGTCCTCCAGCCCTCATCGTTTCGGCAATTGCCCCTCTGCCGGAAAACGTCCCGGAATTGCTCTTGGCATCGCTCTTGGTCGGGGAAAAGATGACCATGGCAAAGAGTCCTCATTCGCCCCTCCCCATCGCCGCAAGAGCGGAGTTTTGTCTGGTCGGTGAAATCCTGGCAGGTACCAGGAAACCTGAAGGTCCTTTTGGCGATCACTACGGCTACTATTCTCTCGAACACGACTATCCGGTTTTCCATGTGAAAGCCGTTCACCATCGAACTGATGCCATCTATCCAGCAACTGTCGTCGGCAAACCCAGACAAGAAGATTTCTTCATTGGCGACTACTTGCAAGAACTCTTGGCGCCTCTTTTTCCTGTTGTCATGCCGGCTGTCGTTGACCTGTGGTCCTACGGCGAAACCGGCTATCACAGTTTGGCAGCTGCCGTGGTAAAACAGCGCTACAAGAAGGAAGCTATGGCTTCAGCCTTTCGCATTCTCGGGGAAGGTCAGCTTTCCTTGACGAAGTTCCTACTTCTGACCGATAGCACTGTGGACCTCAGAGATTTCAAGGCGACCTTGACCCATGTCCTTGCTCGTTGCGAGTTCGAAACGGATGTGTTCGTTTTTGCCAACTTGAGCATGGACACGTTGGATTACACCGGTCCGCAAGTCAACGAAGGGTCTAAAGGTGTCCTGTTGGGATTGGGCGATCCCAAAAGGACACTCCGTGAAGAATTTTCTGGATCCCTAATTTCTGGTGTTGCGCGCGCGCAAGTCTATTGCCCCGGTTGCCTTGTTCTTGAAGTTGAAAACTCGGCGCGAATGGAGAGCGAGTTGCCCCAACGAATCGCAGATGCGGAAGAGTTTTGCGATTGGCCCATGGTTGTACTCGTTGATGACGCGGCACAAGCAGCCCGAAGCGACATGAACTTTCTTTGGATAACTTTTACTCGATTTGAGCCAGCGGCGGACGTATACACCCGTGCCAAGAGCATTGTTCGCAATCACCGTGTATTTCAAGCCCCTCTCGTGATCGATGCGCGAATGAAACCATCTTATCCCGACGAGTTGTTTTGCGATGAACTCACAAAGAAGCTCGTGAATCAGCGCTGGAAAGAGTACTTTCCGAACGGCCAAGAAATGGGTGATAGCGACGCTGCTCATCTCGATTAGTCACCGAAGCTCCCAATAGACGCACCAGGGCCGGTTTCCGGCCAGATTACGTTCCTCTGGGCTTGCAGAAAAAAGAGGGGCTTTGCTTGCTAGCCAGGGTCGCTAAGATCTTGGCATCATTCACTTGTTCGGAATCTCATTAATTGTTGCTGTTCTTGCCGCGTGAGGACCTTGAATGCGTATCGTCTACAGTCTTGCCATGATTTGCCTATTTCTCCTTCCCGTTCAGGGTCAGATCATGGGGATTCGTCTTACCTCGGAAAAAGTGGCCAAGAAGTACAAAAAGTATCTCACCGAGATTGACGGCGAGAACGTGATTTGCGGCGAGTTCAAGTCCGGAATCAGATTCACCAAAAGTGGGTCGATCACTCTGTTTGGCAAGGACTACATCGAACTTTGGATCGGTGATCCGAAAGATCCCAGCAAGGTTCCTTATCAGCTTGACGGCGAAAAGAAGATTGCTGTAGGACGAAAAGGAACGGTCAAGATCCTGCGCGGCGATATTCCAAGCTCTAACTACGTCAAAACTGTTGCTCGCGATCAGACTTTCTTTGGCTTAGCCAGCGAGTATCGTTTGCGAACCGAAGCGATCGCCGCGAGTGAAGCCAAAGTCAAAGAAAACAAGAAAGCAACGACGGCGTGGTTTGCCGCCCAGCGTCAAGTCATGGCGCGTTGCGATCGCCTCGCTGCGTGGTTGCAAGCCGGAGTTTTCAAAAAAGTCGCCAAGAAATGGACAGCCAAGTCGGAGAAGATTCGCAAGCTACTGAAGGGTGATGCCTTGGCTGAGCGCAAAGGGAAGGCACTGAAGTCAGCCAAAGCGGTGGAAAATCCGGAAGGTCTGGAGACTGTTAGTCTAGGTGGCAAGCGTTTCAACATGAAAACGGTTGAGAGCACCCACGTAAGATTCATCGCCGACGTTTCCATCATTACCCCACAGCGTGCCTTGGTTCTGTGTCGCAAAGCCGAAGAGATCATTGAGGGTTTTCGCCGCGAGTTCGTTGATCCGTTCGCCGAAGAATTTGAGGACTTCATTCCCGATAGCATCTTTGTCGAGTTCTTCTACACGTCTGACGATGCGCTTCTTGGCGAGGCCTACTGGGACCAGTTCTACGGCAGGAAATTCACCAAAGACCGCGACAAGATGTTGAAAATAAAGGGGCATCGCAGCCAGAACTGCCGTGGTGTTTCCTATGTGCATTTTAGCCGATTCGGCGATGAAGCCGACTTCGAAGGAAGCATTGCTCACAGTTTGGGACACGATTTGGCGAACGTCCATTTCAACAGAGATCGAATCGGTGGAATGATGAACTGGCTCGAAGAGGGTTGCGCGTACTATGTGTCGTTTGAATACCTCGGCCGTAACACCGTGACCTGTTTTCAGTTTAAACATGACAAGTACGACACTCGGGTTGGCAAGGAAGGCTTGAAGACCCTTCAGACCGGCCAAAGAGCGTCTTTCAATGCGCTGGCACTCAAGGCCGCGGTGCCTCTGCATTCTTTGATGCCCAAAGAGCTCTATGAGATGCAAGATGCGGATCTAGCGAAGTGTTGGAGTTTCTTTGACTTTTTGGCGCATAAGAAAACAGAGAAGATTGTTGAATTCTTACGTGTGGCTTGCACTGCTGCCAGAAGTAAGAGCAAGTTTCACAGTGAAGTTAGAGAAAACGGCGGACCGATTTTCGGTTTGAAAGCTGGAGATGATGTCTTTAAGTACTTGGATGAGGCTTGGAAGAAATACGCCCGTTCAGGGCAGAAAAAGGCATCCAAAAAACGCGGCAGAAGATCGAGGCGATGAACGAGGAGCAAGGTGTGGACGGGAACACCCAGGCAGCTATTGAGCTTCTGGAAAGCGGCCGCGATCCTGCGGAAGAACCCAAGACTTGGCATGGTGGTCTTTCCTATGCCACTTTGCTGCTCTTGCCATTTGGCATTTCCGCAGAGCACTTTGTGAGTGCCGGACCCGCGGTGCAAAACCTAGCTCTTGATCATTTAGAAAATGCCGAAAAGCAACGAGTCGTTCGTTCTCTCACTTTGTGCCTTGTTGTTGCCTTGGGATTCATCTTACTCCTTGATGCGCGCTGGCGCCTCATTGCATGTGGCGGCGTTGCCCTAAAGGCTGGTGTCGATTTGGGACGATTCGCTGCACGTCGACGCACTTTGAAACGAGTCCGCGACGTCAAAATACTGGACCTCGAAAAAGAGAAACCTGAGGAGATGAGGGACTGATGCATCCTGTCCTCTTTGAACTGCATCTCTTTGGCAAGTCGATACCCTTCAATAGCTATGGCCTGATGATTGGCTTATCCCTTGTGGTTTGGGCCCACTTGGTGCGCAAAGAGGCCACACGGTTGGGCTATGATGCCATGGCAAAAGGTACCAACATCACGCTCATGATCCTCATTGCGGCACTATTCTTGGGCGGCAAGGGGCTGTTCTGGATGACTGTGGCTGATAGACGTGGGCTACACCAAGCGAATTTCCAATCGGGTTTCGTTTTTTGGGGCGCTATTCTCGTCGCCGCGCCGGCCATGGCACTACGACTCAAATATCTCCGTGTTCCGGTAATGCGCGGGCTGGATGTCTTTGCTGCGGCCTTGCCATTGTCACACGCATTGGGTCGCGTGGGCTGTTTTCTTGCTGGTTGCTGCTATGGACATCGGTGCGACAACAGTTGGGCGGTCACCTTCGATGATGGTGTTGGCCTTCTGGGAGTTCCCTTGCATCCTGTTCAGCTCTATGAAGCTCTGTCTTTGGCTGCTCTTTTTGTGTTTCTATGGGTCTATTTGCGGCCGAGAAAAACCTTCGATGGCCAACTCATTATGGCCTACTTTATTGGCTACTCCATTCTCCGATGTGTGACCGAACTTTTTCGCGGCGACCCTGGGCGACGATTTGTCTTCGGGGGCGAAGGGCTTGCTCCAGGTGACGTCCCTGAAGGTGTGTCCGTTTCGGTACTCATCTCATTCGTGATGTTTGTCATCGGCATTGTGCTCTATCACTTCATCAAGCCGCGCCGCACGCGATAGGCGGGTTAGTGAGTCCAAATGACCGCTATGCTGTCGCCGAAAGTATAGGTCTCAATCTTGCCGTCTTCTTCGGCGCTTGCGATCTTCTCGGAGAGGTTTCGACGAAGTTGTGGGTCGCAAATGAGCACAACCCGTTTCACATTCAACTTGCCGTCTCGAAACTGATTGACGATCTCCCTGACTTCATTTTCATTTCGCAGAGAATCATAGACCCAAGCGTTGGTGTAGAAGAACCACGATCCGGGATATGGCGATAGGAGAAGGTCATCACAACTTAGGAATCGATTTAGCTCGGTGGCAATGCCCCGCTTGCTCCCGGCTTGATCGTAGTCGTATTTTTGTTGCAGTGGCACAATGGCTCCGATCAACAGGGCGCCTGCGCATAGAACGCCAAGCATCCTTGCTCTTCGCCAAGTGATATCGACGCACCAAGCAACAAACACGACAATAGAAGGGACGAAGAAGTACCACCAAAAATCATGGTTTAGCGCTCGTCTGGGAAACAGGGCAATATTTGTCGCAGTAAAAATGAGCCAAACGACATGAAGCGCGAGTAGGCCTCGATTGGCCTTGCTGCGCTTGAAAACCAAAACAATGAATCCGCACAGCGAGAGGATCACTGCTGGCCAACCGAACAAGCTGGTCACATGAGTGAGTTGAGCTGAAATCAAATCGGCGAATTCAAAAGAGGCCGTCACACTGGCTGTTGCTTGAGCGGATTTCAGACGACCGAAGGCCGACACTGGGCCTCCTTGCCAAATCGACAAGAGCACAAAATAGGAAAGTACCGCAAGAGCAACGGCCAGAAAGTAACTGCCGTAGAGTTTCAGGTTCCTCTTTACACGGTGCAAGAGGATGTCATGGCAGATGATTCCCGGAAGAACGAAGGCTGCCGACCAATCCACCCATATGCCGGTGAAGAGGGCGATGCAGGCAAATCGTCGGTTCCAAGGAGAGTCTGATTGTTGCCGATGTAGCAAGAATGCGATCAAGGCAAGCAGCGAAACAGTGCTCTCGTAGTTTGGCATCATGCCGTAGAAAAAGGTCATGGGATTCATGGCGAAGTAAAGTATCGCCACCAAATGTCCAGCGTTGCCAAAGGAGGCAAGCAGGAAAAAGACCAAGAGCGCCCCAGTAAGAGCGCAGGAGAGCGCCGGTAGCAAACGCAGAGACACTTCGGAAAGTCCAATGAAGCGGACGACCAAATAAGTTGACCAATGAAACAGAGGCGGATGATTGGCATAGGTTTCGCCAGAAACCGGCAACGTTGGCAGTTGCCTGAGAACAGGTTTGCCGGACATTGCGGCGAAGCCACCCCGAATCCAGGATTTCTGAATCGCTCCTTGAAACCGTCCGCCGTTGGTCGCTTGGAGTCCGCCGTCGAAGGGATCCGACATGAAGAAACCATGGACTAACAAGGAAAGTGCAAGGCAAAGAATGGCCCATGCCACACGTCTTCTCGTTCCGAGTGGGCTCAAGATTCTGCCATCGAGTCTTCAGCGGGTGAAGTCATCGAGGAAGCTTTCGCATTAGGTTTTTCTGGGACAACAATGAGAAAACCCAGCGTGTAGATGCCCGCGGCCAACCAGAGAACCCTAGTGAATCCAATTTCTTGGCTCAGGATAATGCAGAGCACGCTGGCGAGCACACTCATGAAACCATTGACGGCCCAGGCCCAGGGTACGAGCACCTTGCAGTTGGTTTCTATAGCCCGCAAACCGGTGGGGAAGCCCGTGCCCAAAGCTAGACCAAGAGGGCAGAGGAGAGCCACGGACGTGATGACGCGCAGAGTGAAACTGGCTCCCAGCATTGTCTCCAACAAGAATCTAAAGGCCAAGAGTTCGATGCCGATGGCCGCCAAGATCAACAGGAGCAAAAGTAGGAATCGACTACGAGTGGCGACCTTGATACGGCCGGCCAGGAAGGAACCCAATCCCGCGAATCCCAATAGTGAACTCAGAACAACACTAAGGGCATAAGTGGGGTGCCCCAAAAAGATGACCATCTTCTGCATCAAAGTGATTTCAATGAACATGAAACCCAGGCCCAAAGAGGCAAAGTAGACCAGATAGCGCCATTTGCCTGGAGTGGGCACGCCTTTTCGTTTCAAGCGGCGGATCGGAGTGAAGATCAAGAGCAAGGCAAGGATAGCTATCTGTATCAGCGAGACTGCCAGGACGGCATGACCGACAGGGAAGTCCGGATGATAGTTGCTCTTGAATCCTTCGGCAAAAAGCAGGCTCTTGTCATAGCTGAGAAGCGAGGACCATTTATAGTAGTTGAAGAAAAATGGATTGTCATCGCGGCAAGGTTCCATTTCATAGGGATAGTCCGCCATGAAGTCTTCACGTACTTGGGTGTCTTGAGAAAGTAGCCGTGAGAAGTCGATTCTTGCGAGGTCGAATGACCGACTTTGCTTGTGGATGTACTCCCTGCCTTCTTTGACAAAAGTTTCCGCCAAGGCTCGGGCTTTTGGCCTCAGCTCGGCCGGGAAGTGTGCGGTTGCCTTGTTAAGCACTTCTTGCGGGATAGGCCGCTTCGGGTCGATTTCGTCAATGGTCGTCTTCGCAAGGGCGCGTGCCGCGGTGACTATAATCGCCGGGTCGCGGACCTCTTTCATGTTTTGCTGGAAGGCCTGCTGAAGATACTTGGTGACGTCGTCCTTGC
The DNA here is from genome assembly GCA_024275615.1 of Planctomycetota bacterium. GTDB lineage: Bacteria > Planctomycetota > DRQF01 > S139-23. The sequence continues at coordinate 8,033 of JAJRYU010000033.1, read as the reverse complement.
TGATGAGACCTTGTTCGAAGTGAGTTTCATCTCTTTGCAGAGGATCAAAAATGAGGCCGCGAAAGGCGTTGTCTTTGGCAAAGGTGTGAAGAGCTTCAATTTCCCGAGGTGTGAAGGCACCTTTGCGGATCATGGTTGAAGCCCAATTGCGCCCGCGAAACACGCATATGTTGGCTCCTGGGTCCTTGATACCCAACTCGGAAAGGGCCTGCCATGCGATGCCTGCCAGCCGCAGAGTTTCCCGTGGTTTCTTAGGGTAGCTCAAGATGAAACGGGAATAGTTGACGACGCCACCTTCGGTCAAGTGCGCATAGAATTCTTTGACGGCTTCAACCGTGTAGAGGTAGCTTTCGGAGAGAGTATATGCCCCGGTGCTCAGTGCCGTGAACGAGTCAACACCACTCATCTGAATCACATCGAATTTCTTGTCGCTGTGACGCATGTAGCTGCGGCCCTCGCCGATGACGAGATTGATGCGATCGGAGTACTTGTGGGCTCCCGGGCGAAAAAGGCCGCCCAAATAGTCGTCGTAGTCTTCGGTAACCATGCGATACATGGCGGAGTTTATTTCCACAGCCGTGACATTCTTGGCGTCGTAGGCCAAGGACATGAGAACGTCAACGCCGCCACCTACGCCAATGACAAGAACTTCGGGAGCTCCATGGCCGCTTGCTTCCCTGCTGACAAAAGCTGTTGCTGCTTGAGTATCTCGAAGGAATGGGAATCGGTCTAAGTCGCTGGCGCCTTGAAATAGCATGGTCGGAGCCGTGCCATCTTGAGTGACGAATCGTCCGTGAATGGTCTTGATTTTTGATAGCGCGAACTCGCCGCCTTGAATGGGAGTGGCGGGATAGGCCAAGCTAATTTCAACTTCCGCCGTTGCGCTTGGTAGGCGTTTGTCGACGCCGGTGGCGTGAAATGCCTCCATTTCCTTGTCCGGGGCGAAGGGAACAACCCAACCTAAGGAAGGAATGTGCAAGCTCGGCATACCCCCCAAGAACCCAACGACCACAAAAAGTGAGGCCAGAAAGGACAAGACGGGAATGACCCTGTTCTTTAGGGGCAGAGCTAATGAAAAAATGAAAGACGCCAACATGGCGAGCGCACCAACGATCATGATGGTGGTGACGCTGCCCAAGTGTCCAAGAAGAACGGCACTGATTCCGCCGCCAACAGCCGAACCGACCAAGTCGGCGAAATAAATGCGGTTGACGTGGCGTGTCATCGTCATCAGGGCAACACCGATGGCGAGACCACCACATAACATGGGGACGCTGATGAGGATGTAGAACAGGAGAAGAGCGACGAGGTTCTTCGGCTGATCTATGATGTGCAGCGTATCAATGCGGATGAGCGTGACGAAACAAAACGAGAGTGTCGCCGTAACCGCAAAAAGCAAGGAGTATGTTGCAAGGCGGTGTGCAGGGGGGCGATCTTGGTCCTCATTGCTTCCGGTGAGAAACGAACCAGCCGCTCCAAAACCCAAAAGTGCGATGGAGACGACCATGTAGGTAAAATGATGCCACATCATAATTGCAAAAACGCGGGTAAGCGCGATTTCATAGAGGATGATGGCGGCGCCCAGCGTAAACACGCCAGCACAAGTAGATTTCAAATTGTTCATGCGCGTGCGGCTCTATGCGGACTTCTGGGGATTTCGACAATCAGGGTTGCCGATGGCGCTGACGATAGCAGAATGGTCCGTAGATTCCATGACTATGACAGAGGGAATACGTGGCCCAAGACGATGTCGAACGACTTCAGCGGCAGATTATCGAAGATCTTGTACGCATCGATTCCATGCTGGCAAAACTCTTGCCCAAAGACCCAGCATTGCTCATTGCGCCCATGTCCCATGGCAAATGGAGTTTGGCGGAGCACGGTTTCCACATCGTCTTGACCTTAGAAGATTGCTGGGCTCGTTTTGACCGAGCGCTCGTCTCAGACCAGGCGCACGTCGGCACGCGCACCTGGTCACAAAAAATCGCTCTTCACGCCGTCTTAGCGACGCACCGTTACCCTCGAGGCAAGAGTACGCTGCCGCATCTTGAACCCTGCGTGATGTTGGATCGCACATCGATCTTGGGGCACCTTCGCGTTGCGCGAGATGGACTGATTGGCTTGGAGCGGCAACTCCGCCTGGGCTCCGGCCACAGGGCTTCTCAGCACCCCGTTTTTGGGCCAATTCCCTTCGGTCAATGGGTTCGCTTGCTTCTGATCCATGCTCTGCATCATAAGCGCTTGATGCAAAAGATGTTAGGGCACGGAACGAAAGACGGTTTGTCTTGACGTTTGCCTTGACCCGGGCCGTTTGCAAGACGACAATGGAACTGCGGTTGGGGCTAAATTTGGAGGCATCGTCATGAAGCGACCTCAGGTCCTCATTTTGGCAGAGAATGATTTTCATCGTCGGTTGATGACGGATGTTGTTTGTTGCAATGAAATGCGTGCTGTTTCATCGGATCAACTTGATTGGGTCGGCAGAGTTGAGACGGGAGCGTTCAAGGCAGACGTGGTTGTCATTGACTGCGGCATGGGAGAATCGGAGGTTTCCCAGGCGGTGTCCAGATTGCACGCTCTTCCGGAAGAAGTTCGACCCCGCGTCATAGGTTGGACTCGAGAAAATGGCCACAACAGGGGGGGAGAGAGCCTTGATCTTGAAGAGCGCGTCGAATTCCCCTTGGACTTGGGGTGTTTTGCACGTGTCGTCAAAGAACAGGCGAACGCGCAGGTTCTCGCCCATTCAGTCTAGCAGCACAGGTCTTGCTCGACAGAGTCTTCAGGCATGAGGATTCGTTTGATCAATGGTCATTCGGATTCGGCACCTTATGAATCCATTCTCTTGGCCCTCGGACACAATGTGACAGTTGTGGGAATCGATGACTGTGATTCCTCAATTTCAGATAAAGCCGATATTTCGATTTGGAATTTTTCGGCAGATTCGAATGACTTGGAAGGTGACTTCACACGATTCTCTTCTCAGCTCAAGAGTTCGTTACTTCCGACGTTGGCCATTATCCCACGGACAAATGACTTCCTCGAACACGCAGCTCATACCTCCGGTGTGGATTACGTGCTCAGGCAACCCACTTCCATTGACGACTTGCTGGTGTCGCTCGCGCGGACAACGTTTGAAGACAAGTCATCATTCGTAAGTAAGAAGAGTTTGCCACTTCTTCTTGTCGTGGGTGCCGATGAAGGCTCCATCAAGTTATTCTCTGGCGCGCATCTCCATTCAGCAGTGATTTGCATTTACTGCCCAAGTCCATTGTTGGCTATCACGCGTTGCGAACAGCTCAAATTTGATGCCGTTGTCATATGTGAAGACGCAGGATCATTGCTCTTTAACCAGTATGTCAGCCAATTGAAACCAATCTGCAGCGACGCTGGTCTTATCGGTTTCGCTGAAACCAGCGGGAAGAATGAAGAACCTCTGGATAAGAGCGGCGTCACCTGGGTCAACAAGGAAAGCGGTTCGCGTCAACTCTTGAGAGTCATTGGAGAAGTACTTGACCATCGCAGCCGAGTTGCGCGACGAAAAGAATTAGACGTTGAGATCGTCAGCAAGCAACAGGAATTGCAACGCGTCAACGCCATGTTGCGCACCATCAACAAGGCTTTTCGCGACACTAATATTCGATTGGAACGAGAGGGGCATACGAAGGACCAGATGATTGGTGTTGCGGCCCATGAACTGAAAAGTCCTCTTGCGGCGATGGCCGGAGCCCTTGGAGTGCTGTGCGAGGACATCTGCAAGTTTGACCAAGAAGACCAACAAATGCTCACCTTGATGCAGCGCAATAATGACCGCATGATCAAACTGGTCGAGAATGTCCTAGACCTTTCGCGAGTGGAAGCAGGGCGAATCTCTTTGAATCCCATCCACTGCCATCCCGTTACCCTCATTGAACAAGCAATCGAAACGGTGGCACTACGCGCTCGAAAAAAAGGCGTTCGCTTCGACATCCTTGATTCACCAGGTCTTGATGACTGGTTTGTCGATGCCCATACCTTGTCTCAGATGCTCGTTAATTTGTTGGACAACGCAGTCAAGTTTTCTCCCAAGGACGGGAGGATCAATGTCATCGTTAGATCGGTTGCTAGCGAGATCCATTTTGTGGTCGCCGATGAGGGACCGGGAATTCCAGTTGAAGATCGTTCTCTGGTCTTTGAGCGTTTTCACCATCGGTCTCGTGGCGACGATGTCCATTCCGCTGGATCGGGTTTGGGTTTGACAATTACCAAGGCCCTGGCCGAATTCCTCGGTGGCCGTGTCACGGTTGGAGAAAGCCCTCAAGGTGGGGCGCTTTTCACTATTTCATTACCGCTGGTACAAGATGCCCAGATGGCATGAACCGTCCGTAGCCTGCCATTTTTGTGGGATTGTAGACACCTGGAGTCACAAACAAAGTAGCTGCTCCGAATGACGACACGGTTAAGCGCCATACTGCTTCCCTTGGCGACAAGGTTGCGAACAATGCGGGTTGAAGCTGGTCTTGTCCCTGGCGGGGTTAGGCTCTATATATGACAGGCCCAGTGCGGGTGGGTGTTGCTATTTGGAACGGAGGAATGGACCGATGCAGATTCGATCGTTTTTCGTGATTGGTGTGGTTTGTTCTTCGTTCCTTGTGTTTGCGTGCCAATCGTCGTCTGACAGTGGTACGGCAGCAGGATTTGGCGATCAGGAAGTGCTTCTCACGAAGGCGCATCCTGAGGCCACGACAACGAAGGCGTGGTTGACTCCCAAGACCTTGCTCATTGGCGCGGCGTCGACAAGACCCGAGGAAGGTGAAATGGTCATCGACGGGTTGTTGGTGGGGTGGCGGTTTTTTCCGTTGAGCAACGTCATCGGTCAGCTTCAGGAACCCCCCGTCAAAGCGCGGTGTCGCCAGGTCTGGGTCGTTCTTGAGGATCGAAGTATCCATCGGAGAAAAGATGGGGATACGCCTCCAGATCGCACTTATTTGCCAGGCCTATTCGACCCGGAAACGAGTCTCTTCTATCCCGAATCAGCTCAGATCGTCCGTGTTGAGGTGCCACCCGCATCAGAGCCAGGATAGTGGCCTTGAAGGAGTCTCCCAGCAAGAAGGCGGAGATATTGGCCGTTGCCGGGGGTACCTTGCTGTCTTGGTATGACGCCAACAAACGTGATTTGCCGTGGCGTGGCTCAAACGATCCCTACGCGATTTGGGTTTCTGAAATCCTCTTGCAGCAAACAACTGTGGCAGCCGTTCTTGATCGTTATCCCAAGTTCCTCGAACGATTTCCAAACATAGAGACCTTGGCTGCGGCATCAGAAGAAGAGGTCTTGGCAGAACTCCAAGGGTTGGGCTACTACCGGCGATTTCGCGCCATGAGACGAGCGGCACTTGAGATCGTCGAAGGGGGAGGCGGCAAGTTGCCAGAGGATGTTGCCGCATGGAAGGCGTTGCCAGGCATCGGTGACTACACCGCCGGCGCCATCGTTAGCATTGCGTTTAATCAAGCTCACGCGGCCGTTGACGGCAATGTCGTGCGCGTGTTGACCCGGCTTCTCGCGCTACCAGGGATTCATGAATCACTTGCAGCCAAGCGCAAGCTCGGTGAAGAAGTCCTCACCATGATGCCTGCCGGTTGTGCCTCCCGATTCAATCAAGCTCTTTTTGACTTGGGAGCCACGGTTTGCGTGCCGAAGGATCCACGTTGTGAGACTTGCCCGATTAGAAGTTCTTGCCTTGCTCGGACAAAAAACGAGGTCCACCTTTATCCCGAGAGACCCATCAAGAAGGCTATGGTTGACGTCAAAGTTGCCGTGGCGCTGATCGAAGAAAATGGCTCATTTCTGATGACGCGCCGGGCGGCCAAGGAGTCTCGCATGCCCGGGTTTCGCGAGTTGCCCGAAATCTGGGTCATGGATGAAAATGAACCTCGCGACCAACTGCATCGGCTCTTGGCCGAGAGATTCAACGGTAGGGTTGCCATCGGCGATGAGCTTGCAGAGGCCCGTCACACAATCACTCATCACCGACTTTTCTGCACGCTTTACTCTTGCCAACTGGCCGTGAGTTCACAACCAGGTGGCGAATGGGTCAATCCCGCGAATCTCGACGAGGTACCGACGTCCACGATCACCAAGAAGCTTCTAAGACGTCTCGCCTCTGAACTTTGAATGGTCGCTGCCAATCGTGTGTGCAACCCAACTCATCAAGGACTGAAGCGATGATCTCTTCCAGGGTCCAGACTTCAGTCGGTGGATTCCAATCGGCACCTTGACGCCAACAGCGGGAGCCCCATTCGTAGAGGATGGGTCTCAAAGTTGCTGATTTGTAGGGGCAGCTCAATTCTTCGGAATGGCGGTTTGGACCAACAAAGCGTGTCATGACAGAACCGAAATCGAAGGCTCTGATTTGATTAGCGACAGGTGCGCTGAGGGATTTTGGGATCCAAATTTCCACGAGCCTGGACATCTCAAAACGACACCCTTCCAGACGCGCCTCAGAAAAGCGCGCCGCGAACAGATCACAACCACGTAGGTCGGCGCCCCTGAGATCAGCTTTGCGGAAGTCAGCGCCCTCCAGGTTGCGGCCTCGCAGATTGAGATGACGGAGATCTCTATGGGCATAATTGGGTCCTGGCTGGGGCCTGATCTTGATCTTGAATGAGGGACTTGGCGAGTTTTGGTCTGGCATGGTCATTCCGGTCTTGCCCTTGAGGGCGCTCCATGGTTCTCGTTGGGTCGTATTCCGGGTCGACGATGCACTGTACTTTACAGTGCCGAAAGGCACTGTCAAGTACAGTGCTTCCAAATCTGGGAAATTTATCGAGAACCGACCTTCTTGCTTAGTCGCCGTTGACGAAGGAGAGGGCGTGAAGGCCCCAAAGCTGAATGCCGGAGTGAATTTTTGACTCGGAATTGGGGAATTGCATGACACGAAAAGCCACGGGAGAGCGGGGGGCTTCTTGAAAATAATTGAGAGCGTCCCGGAAAAGTTCTCGAGCTAGCCGTCGATCTTGTGGCCTATCGTGGATGCGCGCCAGGAGAGAAAAACTGGCTGCCATTGGCCAAAGTAATTGCACGCTTGGACGATCACGCTTGCCGTCCACCATGTTTCTGGCGGCCCGCCACGGGCCCCCGAGAGAGCGCTTGAGAACGTGATCGCGGAATTGATTGGCTATGCGTTCAAGAAGGGGATCAAACTCCTTGTTGCCTGTGTAGAGTCGATAGAGGGCGACACCGTTGAACAGGATGTTGTGCATCCAGGGCTTCCACGAAATTGGTTTCATCTGGATATTGTCGACATATCCGTGCGCGCCATTTTTCTTGGTCTCAATGCGTTCCCAATTGGCAATGGTTTCCTTCGCCATGCGCAGGTCATCGTCGTGTCCTAGGATTTCATGAAGGGCCACTAAGTTCTCAATATTCCAACCAGGAATGCGAGTACCCCAATTCCCATTCCACTTTTCCGGTGTGGCCCGTCTAATGAACTCCCGATTCAATTCGACAGTCTCCAAAGACCAACGGTCTCCGGTCAAGAGGTAGTGGAGAAGAGGGCCTTTCACCCAAGTGTGAGAAGCAACGGGGTGGTAGTAATTGCCATGAAACCAGCCCTTTTCATAGAACTGGCCGCCGCGTCGGTTGGACGAGGAGGTTCGGTCGTGGTCTTGATCGATGTCACGGCGATGACGGGACATTCTTTTTCCCAATTCAAAAAATCTTGTGTCGCCGGTTCGCATGAAGTTGAACAAGACCGAGAATGGTAGATCGTAGTGGAGTGAGCAATAGCCGTCTCCCCAGGCGAGGTCGCCGTGATTGAACCAACCGCGAAAAACACTTTTGCCATAGGTGCCTCCCCGTTCAATGAATGCCGGGAGACCGATCGAGCCCAAGGCGGGTTGGTTGTCGGCTACGGAGTCGTCAATGAACAATTGAGCGAACCGCTCGAAACGCTGACTGTCTGTGGACTTGGAGTGGGGTCTTGGCGAGAGGGTGTAGCCCAGGAGTTTCATTCCAGCCAGATCCCCAGGAGTGATGGCAACAGACAGGGGCTCTCTTG
>JAJRYU010000397.1 GCA_024275615.1 Planctomycetota bacterium | reverse complement strand
CCAACGTGTAGATTTGGTGTCGCTGGGCGAAAAGGCCCTCCTGCTGGTGGTCCAAAACTCTCCGGTAGTTTGATACGGAAGCCTTCGCTATCGCGGGCCCAGTACTTCGTGAGCGCATCAGATTCCTTGGGGTAGGCGCCAAAGTGGGCGATCTCGATACCCACGGAGCGCGCGTTGCTCGTGGTCGCGTGGCGTGCGCGATGGGCAAGATCAAGTGTCTGGTACAAAGTGCCATCGACGTCGAGCAAGAAATGGACGCTGAGACCCCGCAGATCATGGAGCACTTTGAAACACCGTTGCGACGTGCCGCAAACATCGTAGTGGATGACGAATTGATCGATTTGTTGGCGCAAGAGCGACCGTGTCCAACCGGATTTGGCGATGCGGCGGCGATCCTCATCGGTCAGTTTGTCGCTTGGCCTAGGACCGTAACGTGTGGGAGTATCGCATCCCTTTGCCGGGTTCTTTGGTAGAATCGTGTCACCGAAGAAGCACTTTTCAAGCTGGCCATCATAGCCACCTTTGTCTTTCCATGTCTTGACGACAAAGGGAACCGGTATTTCTTCGCCAGCTACAATCAAGCGGCCTTGTGGCTTCGATGCCAGGAGGGTGTCTACAGGTTGGGAGGCGCAGCCCAGAAGTGAGGCCATCAGGAGAGTTGTTTGAATGAACTTGGCGGGGGTGAACAAGGTTGTTTCCTCCTAGAGCGCCGAGGCGCGGCTTTGGTTGGCCATAGTCTTTGGCAAAAGAAGCATTTTCTTCAAGACACCCATTTATTCTCAATGCCGACGCTAGGCGTGTCAAGTCGATGTAGAGTACGAGCGCCCCTTGCGACTCATAGATTGTCGGCGCCTATCCTCTACCAACAGATGTGTGGTGGAATCTTTTCTTTCCCAGACACTCTGCGGCAGCTTGCAGGCTTTGTGCGCTGTCAAAGACAAATGCCGTGTTGCCGTCGACGAGGGAATCGATGGTCGCCGGATCGTTCGGGTCGAAAAACTCAATTCTGAGGCCAGCTTCCTTAAAGGCTGCTGTTGTAGGCATGGAATCCCGCGACACACACAACGTCGGGCAACGGTGCCGGAGACAAAGAGTGATGAGGGCGTCCGAGTCTCCCTTGGGGTCTTGAATGAGCACGGCCAAATTAGTCTTCGCCACGTTCACCTCCTTCTTCAGCTGTCCATCGGTCGCCTTCTGGAGCGGGAGAATAACGACTACGAAAGTCCTCGGGGACAGGCTTGGCTTGATCATGGGAATCAGCAAAACACATGACAACGCGGGCTCGAGCTCTGAGCAAACCGTCTTCGGCTCGGCGAATGGTCTGGCGAAAGACAACGCTGGATCGGCCGATTTTCGCCAAACGTGTAGAGACCTCCACTTGTTCTCCTGCCAAAGCAGCACTGGTGAAATCGCAGTTGATGTTGACAACAACAAACCAAGCATCTTCCGCTGCCGGGTAGAAATAGTAGTCCCGATCTTCGGCCCGCAAGAAGAGCTCGCGGCCGTTTTCGAACCAATTGACATAGGCGCCATTGTTGACGTGCTTGTAGGGATCCAGCTCATAAGAGCGTACGTTTTGCGTCGACGTAACACGGTCCGTGGTCATTCTCTCTTCCAATCAAGTACGAGGTCCTGGCTCCAAGTTTGGAGTGTTCGGGCGATGGCAATCTCACGTGCGAGTGGTGTCAACATGGTGCCGCATGATGGTGTGAGCACAAGTGATTGGCACATTTCTTCGGCGTTTTTCCAGCCTAAGTCTGATCCGAGTCTAGCGATCATCTCATGGGGATGAGGATCGGCTTGCAACGAAAGGGGAGCGATGACCCCAAGAGCCAGGGTGCCTCCTGCACTTGTAAATTGGGATAGTGCCTGGCTTGAAGCATGAATCTCCTGCGGATATCGCAGCGCGTCGCAAGAAAAATAGTCGAGATGCGGGTCGTCCATCAGTGCGATGGGGGGAGATGAGCAGCAGTGGATTCCGGTCGAAAACCCCTCAAGCTTGAGGCATGCGACGCATTCTCTTAGGAGGGCATATGCTTGCTGTTTTTCCTTGGGGTCGACCATCAATCCCAACATGGGTTCGTCCAGCCAAAAGACAATGTGGGGCACCTTTTCTTGGAGAATTCGACCGACAGCAAGGGCAATATGAGTACACCAATCCAGGACGACTTGATGGAGTTGCGGCGCGCTCCACAAGGAACGAGACTGCCCGTCTCGCACGGTTTGAAGAAGACTCACAGGGCCCATGATTTGAGTCTTGATCGTGTCAGGAGAATTGCCGGGCGAAAGCAGGCTCGCAGCACTCATGGCGTCCTTGACAGCTTGTGTTTCTATAGATTGACTCAGGTTCGCAAAAGCACTGCCCACAACGTTGCTGCCAATGAGCTCAGTGAGGGCCACCCCGAATCCCGATTGGGGACGTTTCGGCAGATCCGGAGGCAAGAGTAGACGGAGCATGCCGCCATCGCCGTCTCCCTGCGCCACCTGGGGCACAAATCCGATCTGGTAGTGGCAAAGAGCGTGTTCGAGGGCCTGGTCCATGGAATCGAAGGGCAAGGAGCCAATTCCCGTTGTCCTAAGTTGCACGATGATTCTCCTGGTGTCGCCATCGAATAAGCCTCACAACGAGACCGATTCTCGGTTGTGGATTGTCAATCAGAGATAACAAAACTGCCCTGAGAGGGGGGTAGTGGCGGGTGTACACTTTGTCCCCGGCCTCACGTAGTTTGCCCCTTACCCCCTGAGCGAAAGGGTCCCGAGAGTGCCTCGTTTCTTCTTTCTTCAGGTGGGTGATTGACTCCCTTCCAGAATGTTGTAGCATCGGCGCCGTCCACTACATGTTGTGGTTGCATCAGGGAAACACCCCATTAGCCGTGGGGATTCCGATTTCAGCGGACAGATTGACTCAGGGTGCTTGCATCCAGTTGGCGGCGCAACGCCAACGATTGAGGCCAGTTTGATCGTGTGACTCGAAGTCGTTTCATCCTGGTTTGGGATCAGCAGTGGGTAAAGGGAAAGAGACCGGCACGTCGGATAATGACGTGCCAAACGGGGGATGAGCTGCAGGAAACTGCTGCAGCTCGGGGATGACAGCCGAAAGGGGATAGAATGGCGACACCGACCAAGAAAACGCGTGGACAGACTAAGAACGCGGGTCAAGAATCAAGAGTGCAGGCAGGTGGAGTTGCGGAGATCGGCATGAGTGGACTCAACTTTGAGCGTCAGTTCACCAAACCTGGCGTTGATCCTCTCGACACCATCGAGTGGACTCACCGTTCCAGCGCCATCAAGAATCCAGACGGTTCCGTTGTCTTTAGCATGGACAATGTCGAAGTGCCGGCCGAATGGTCTCAGCTCGCCACGGACATCGTCGTTTCCAAGTATTTCAGAAAAGCTGGAGTTCCGGAAACCAACTCTGAGGTCTCTGTGCGCCAGGTTGTCCGACGAGTCGCCAAGACCCTACGGGATGGTGGCGAGAAGCTCGGTGGCTATTTCGCCAGCAAAGCGGTTGCGGACGCCTTCGAAGATGAGTTGACCTTCATGTTGGTCACCCAACGCGGGGCGTTCAATTCCCCAGTATGGTTCAACTGCGGTTTGGAGCATATCCATGGCATTACCGGCAAGGCTGTTGGCAACTGGCATTGGAATCCTAAGAACGATCGTATCGAGTTGACCCCTGACTCCTACACTTACCCCCAAATGTCTGCTTGTTTCATCCAGAGCATTGAAGACGATCTCTTGGACATCGCTGATGCTGTCAAACGTGAAATGCGTCTGTTTAAGTTCGGTTCAGGGACAGGCACCAATTTTTCTCGTATTCGTGGCGAAGGCGAGTTGCTTGCCGGAGGTGGAACCTCTTCCGGCTTGATGTCTTTTCTGGAAGTCTTGGACAAAGCGGCTGGTGCCACCAAGTCAGGTGGCACAACGCGACGGGCTGCCAAGATGGTGATCTTGGATATGGACCACCCGGAAATCGAGAACTTCATTTCCTGGAAGGCCAAAGAAGAAGACAAGGTCCAGGCGTTGATCGACGCCGGATACGATTCCGACTTCAACGGCGAAGCCTATCGAACGGTTTCAGGACAGAACTCGAATAATTCAGTCCGAGTCACCGATGATTTCATGGAAGCGGTACTGAACGGTGCTGATTGGCAGACGCGATTCCGCACGACCAAAGAAGTTGCCAAGACGATCAAAGCACAAGATCTTATGGATCAGGTGGCTGAATCCGCCTGGCGTTGCGCTGACCCTGGCATTCAATTCGATACCAATATCAATCGTTGGCACACATGTCCCAATACTGACAGAATCAATGGTTCGAACCCCTGTTCCGAGTACATGTTCTTGGACGATTCGGCGTGCAATTTGGCTTCAATCAACTTGATGAAGTATTTAGGGCCGGATCGCAAGTTTGATACGGAAGGTTTCCATCACGCTTGCCGTACATTCTTCACGGCTCAAGAAATCATCATTGATTTGGCATCCTATCCCACCAAGGACATAGCCAAGAACTCTCACGAGTATCGTCCTCTTGGTTTGGGTTATGCCAACTTGGGCGCCATGTTGATGGTTTCCGGCATTCCTTACGATAGTGACAAAGGACGCGCTATTTGTGGCGGTGTAACGGCTTTGATGACAGCAACAGGTTATGCAACTTCGGCAGAGATCGCTGCTTCAAAAGGAGCGTTTAAGGGCTATCGCAAGAACGCGAAACCCATGTTGAAAGTCATGAACATGCACCGGGAAGAAGCCTATGGCATCAGTGACGATGATTGCCCATCTGATCTTCTACAGGCGGCACGCAAAGAATGGGACCGTGTTCTCGAGCTTGGCACTCAAAGTGGTTTCCGCAATGCTCAGGCCACTGTCTTGGCACCGACCGGAACAATTGGTTTGTTGATGGACTGTGACACGACAGGAGTCGAGCCGGATTTCGCTTTGGTGAAATTCAAGAAGTTGGCTGGCGGCGGTTATTTGAAGATCATGAACAACTCAGTGGTGCCAGCGCTTCATAACTTGGGCTATACCCGCGACGAAATCCGCGAAATCTCAACCTATATCCTTGGCAGTCAGAGTTTCGATGATTCGCCTTATGTCAATCGCAAAGCTTTGCTTGCCAAAGGATTGCGCCAGGAGGACATTGACAAGGCTGAGGCAACATTGGCCGGGGCCTTTGAGATTGAAACGGCTTTCAGCTCATTTGTCTTGGACAAGGAGGCTTTCATCAACCTCAAGATTCCAAGCGAGAAGCACACGGAACCAGGTTTCTCTCTATTGCGACATCTTGGATTTAGTGCTGATGAAGTCAAAGCAAGTGCGGAACACATCTGTGGCACAATGACGATTGAGGGTGCACCGCATTTGCGTCAACAAGACCTTGAGGTTTTTGATTGCGCCAATCGTTGCGGGGCAAATGGGCAGCGTTTCATCCATCACAATGGGCATATCCGGATGATGGCCGCTGCGCAACCGTTCATTTCAGGAGCCATCTCCAAGACTATTAACATGCCCAATGACGTTACGGTGGAAGATATTCACCATACCTATTTGGAGAGCTGGAGACTTGGTCTTAAGGCTGTCGCGCTCTATCGTGATGGCTGCAAAGCCAGCCAACCTCTATCAGCGAAGGCGGACAAGGTCGTTGGTGCAGGTGACACGGAGATTCAGCGGGAGTTGGAAACGGCCAAGGCCAAGATCAAGGAACTTGAGAGTAGACTTTCGAGTCCACAACCAATCTTGAAACGCCGAAGGCTGCCACAACATCGTCGCGGTACAACACAAGAGGCGACGATTGGTGGGCAAAAAGTCTATCTCCGTAGCGGTGAGTACGAAGATGGGACCTTGGGCGAAATCTTTATTGATATGCACAAAGAGGGTGCAGCCCTCAGGAGCATGATGAATTGCTTTGCCATTTCGATTTCACTTGGACTCCAACATG
>JAJRYU010000396.1 GCA_024275615.1 Planctomycetota bacterium | reverse complement strand
GGATTCGATTGTGCCAGCACGGGGCGAGGGGATCTCGACGGTTGCTTTGTCCGTCATCACTTCAACGAGAGGTTGGTCTTCACTAACCGTGTCGCCGACAGCAACTTTCCACTCGACGATCTCGCCTTCCGCGACGCCTTCACCCAGGTCGGGGAGTTTGAATTCAAATGCCACAGTGTTTCCCTTTCTCAGAAATCAATGACTTGTTCGATCGCACGGAGCACGCGTTCGGCATCCGGCATGTATACGTGTTCGAGGGTATAAGGAAATGGTGTGTCAAATCCTGTGACCCGAAGAATAGGCGCTTCTAATGACTCAATGGCACGTTCAGCGATGATGGCGGCAATCTCAGCACCAACACCGCAGGTGCGCGGTGCTTCGTGCAGAATGACACAGCGTCCGGTCTTGCGCGCCGAACTCACGATGGCTTCGATATCCAACGGTGACAATGTGCGCAGGTCGACGATCTCAACGCTGATTTCGGCATTCCCTGCGAGTCTTGCCGCTTCTTCCGCGACCTCCACCATGGCACCGAAACAAAAGACAGTGCAATCATCACCAGATGCGACGATACGAGCCTTGCCGATCTCCACTTGGTAATCGAAGTCGTGCGTGACGTCCTCTTTCAGGCTGCGGTAAATGCGTTTGGGTTCCAGGAAGATTACCGGATCGTCACCGCGAATCGCTGATTTTAGCAGTCCTTTAGCGTCACTGGGGGTGCTGGGGATAACCACTTGCAGGCCAGGCGTATGACAGAAGTAGGCCTCTGGTGACTGGCTGTGGTAGAGCCCACCGCGGATACCACCGCCATAGGGAGTTCGAATCACGACGGGTGCGGTGAATTCACCGCCACTGCGATAGCGAAACTTTGCCAGCTCGGAGACAATCTGGTCGAAGGCAGGAAAAATGAAATCTGCGAACTGAATTTCTGCCACAGGCTTCAACCCATAAAGGGCCATGCCGATTGCCGATCCGACAATACCGGATTCTGCAAGCGGCGTGTCGATGACACGCTCCGGACCAAATTCAGCTTGCAATCCTTCGGTTGCCCGAAAGACGCTACCATTCTTGCCGATGTCCTCACCCATGATCACCACGTCTTCCGAACGCTGCATTTCTTCTGCGAGCGCACGGTTGATCGCTTGTATCATGGTCATCGTCGAGCTGCCGGTTTCTTCCAGGCTCTTGGACGTGGCCATATGTCCCTTTCCTTGAACTATCGGAGTGCCGAGGCCCTCCGCTACTCATTTATCCCAAAATGAAATCGGCGTCGGGATCAGTCGATCCGCCATATTCGGCGCCGAATCGTTGTATTGCTTCCGCCTCGCGAGTGAGTGTGCTTCCCGGTGTCGAGACAACATCACCAAAAAGTGTTGATTGGTCGGGGAAGCCGATGCCCTCAGAGTCTTTGAGTGCAGCACGTATCTCGTGGCGAGCTTCTTCTGCAATCGCTGAACAGAGAATGACATCAATGATACCGGCGTCGTGCAGCCACGCTTCAAAACGACTAAGGCCGCCATCGGCGTCGGTCTCATGGGCGTGAATGAGCGTTGGGCCCTTGCCACTGCGCGCTTTTGCACAAGCGGCGGCTACGACCGAGTAGACCGCAAGAACATCCGAGCCGTCGACATGGATGCTGTCAATGCCGTAGGCCTTCCCTGAGTCTGTCTCACCGGTTGTCAGGAATACGGCTGGCGCATTCAATACTCCGGCGAAGTTGCGACCGCTGTGAAAGTCCGGGCTTTCGTGGGCAGCCCCGCCGAAAAGACAGAGAGCGGTGTGTTGGGCACCCTTAATGGCAGCCGCCTGTGCCATGCCCACAGCTTGGGCGATGTGCGTTCCCACCGGCGCCGAAACTGGGACGATCTTCTCTGCAGAGAAACCCATGCTGCCTGGGCCTTGACGGCCTCGTGCTGTGTCGCGATCGTTGCCGAAGTAGTTATCAAAAACAGTCGCCATGTTGGCCCCACGGGCAACAGCCACCGATGTGAACCGCCAGCTCGGGAAAATCCAGTCGCCAGGTGCCAAGGCACAGGCGGCTCCTGTGACTGTCGATTCGGTTCCTCGGGTGGTCACGTGGAAGCCGATCTTGCCGTCCCGGTGTAGGTCCGAGCAAGCTTGGTCAAGTTCTCGGCTCAGGACCATGAGCCGGTAAAACTCCAAGAGCTGAGTCTTGTGGAGATTGGCGCCAGCGTCTTTCGCTAGCTTTCCACCATCGGCCATGACAACGTGGAGTGTTGAACTCATGTTTGATGGGCTCCTTCGGTCCGAAGATAGTTTTCAAGAAAGAGCTCGCCAGCTCGGTAGGAGCTTCGCACCAAGGGACCGGATGCACAGAACAAGAAACCCAGATCTTCGGCAATCCCCTTGTAACGGATGAACTGTTCTGGTGTCACGTATTCCACCACCGGCAGGAACTTCGGGGCTGGCCGCAAGTATTGCCCAATGGTGACGATGTCGACCTGGGCACTTCGCAGATCTTCCAGGCAAGCGGTCACTTCCGCCTTCGTTTCACCCAGGCCAACCATGATGGATGACTTGGTGACGATCTTTGGGTTGAGGCTTTTCCCATGAGCCAACACCGAAAGTGATTGCTTGTAGCTGCATTTTTTGTCGCGAACCGTAGGCGACAGTCGTTCCACCACCTCGATGTTGTGGGCAAAAACGTCCGCGCCTGAAAAGACGATGGTCTTGATGGCATCTTGGTCGTCGTGGAAGTCGCCGGCGAGCATCTCGACTTTGAGGTGTGGTAGGCGTTCATTCAGTGTGCCAATGCAATTGGCAACGTGACCAGCACCGCCATCGGCAAGATCATCGCGATCGACCATGGTGAGCACCACATAGGTGAGTGCCATTTGCTCCACCGCGTCGGCTAGGTTTTTGGGCTCATCGGCATCAAACTTGCCTTGAGGATTGCCTGTCTTGACGTTGCAAAATTTGCAAAACCGCGTGCAGGTGTCCCCAAGCAGCATGAACGTCGCGGTTCCTCCAGACCAGCATTCGGCGGTGTTTGGGCAGCGCGCTTCTTCACAAACTGTCGCCAGTTTCAGACCTTCCCGGAGACCCCGTATATGGGCGTATTTTTCCCCACTGGGTGGCCTGATCTTGAGCCATGCTGGTTTGCGTTCGAACCGAGAAATGGGAGCGCTCCTCAATGCCGCCCTCGTCGTCCCTGGTATCACGATCGAGGTATTTGAATTAAGTTAGTCCTATTTAAGGACTTATGGTGGATTTCTGTAGCTTGTCGTCGATCTGGGGCCGATTTAGCGAAATCGTCCCATTGGTTTTAGAGAATGCCAAAGCGGGGCACAAGGAAGGGGGGCTCAAGCCAGCTTTTCGATGGCCCCAAGTGTTGCTCAAAACGTAACTTGGGCTGGCATCAATCGCAGTCGGAATAAAGTTCTTGTGGACTCTTTGGGAATCGACGATATAAGCAGAGGAGAAGAGAATGTGAATGGTTCCAACCGAGCTGCCGTCCGATGAGGAGGCACGGTTTGAATGCCCAGAGGGTCGCGCCGTGCGATATCGCAAGCTCTGCTTGTGTGATTTGACATAGCGTTGACGGGCATATGAGGAGTCCATTCTCATAACTCGTTAACCGACAGGACTTTGTGGTTTGGGCCAGTTTCGGTCCGACGTTTGCTCTGCGAAAGAGCGGTCCTTAGGTAATACTGTGGTGGAGGCCACCTCATCTTACGATTGATGAGCAAAACAACGAGCCGGATGGCAAGAAACTGGAGCTCCAAGGGAGTTCTGGCCTGGACCTTGGCCTACATTTCTTTCCTCACTTTGGGTGGGGTTTTGACCGCACAAGTGGTCCACTATCCCGGAGAAACCCCAACTCCCCAAAAGCGCACCCCAGCAATCTTGAGCGGTGTGGGAGGTGGTGCTGAAAGGGCGGCGAGCTCGGCACCCGGCAGTCGCATCGAAATCGCCGATGTTGCCCCCTCCGTTGCCGTGAATGCCAAAAAATCCAGTGGACCTCGATTCCTCGAATGGGAGCGCTGGTGGCATGGCCAACTCTACGGCATCTTGGCTGAACGCCGTTTTGGGCAAGAAACCGCCAACCAGATCAAACTAGATTCCCTCATCAACCAAGATGTCTTACGTCTCCTGCGCGATCGTTTCGAGAACGGCTCCACCCCGGAACGGGCTGCTGCCGCCGTTGGTTTGGCACGTTTGGGGAGTTCGTCTTTTTCGAATGACCTTATTTTCGCCCTGGAGGACGCGCCGGAGTCGATCCAATCTGCCATCATTTTGGCTTTTGGTGTTGGTGGAACAGAAGACGCACGCTCTCTGTTGCGTTCTTTGGTTCTCGATGGACGTTTCGGCAGACGCGCCTTGGGTAAACCGCGGCAACCGGTGCCGACGAACATACGTTGTGT
>JAJRYU010000395.1 GCA_024275615.1 Planctomycetota bacterium | reverse complement strand
CTCTTTTAATCCAGAACAATTCGACGAATTCCTTTGCCAGTGTCTTGTCCGTGGGAAGCGGCGGCACTCAGGTTTACCACAACGGCAGTTCCCTAAGTGGCAGAGATATGACCTTCTTTCCAGCGACTGCCGCCGGAGTGCAAGCCAATCGACCTTTCTCGGTTCCTTCGAGTCCCAATCCGGATGACGTACAGGGAGTAGCGTCGCCCAATATCTTGAGTGTCAGTGCCGGTCAGGCTCAGACGCTGACCTTGATTGGTTTCTTTCGCTACCTCTTTGCCGGAGCTGTGGCACCGCAAGTGATCTTAGATCCCTCGGGAAGCGCCGGTCTTGGGCCTTTTCCCCTGACGATCACGGGCATCATGGACACCACGGGAGCTGGCTTGCCCGTTCCCTCACTAACTTTGCAACCCGGTTTTCGGGATTTCGAAGGGCTGGTCGTCAGTCCAAGCGGCGCGTTCCCTCCAGGTTTGCCAGTCGCTCCTATTGATGTGTCTGTCACTTTTGCCGATGGCGCGACTTTTTTCTTGCCGGGTGTTGTGCAAGTCGTGCCTTAGTCCGCCTTTTTTGGAGGTTTGTATTCTTCTCATGTCGCTTGTCGTTGTCGAAACCACGGAGAAGAGATTCTCACCCTTGAGCGTCGTTGCGCTCACTCGGCGCCAGGATCTTACGTGCCGACTCCACGCTGCGGCTGAAGTCTTGGCGCTTCACGGCCTGAAACTTAGTATCGTCTCAGAGTTTGACGAAGCGCTGAAATGGCAACCAAAGAACGACAAATGCCTCCTCATTGTCGACGCGACTGCCGACCCGCAGGCCATGAGTTCCATGCCAAGGATTTGGCAAGAGGTGCATCCACAAGGTCGAACGGTCTTAGTGATTAATCATGATGATGCCATGCTCGCTCGCAGTGCTTCAAAGGTTGGATTTGCCGCGACGTTTTCTCTGAGAGACGCGATGCGCGCCGACTTTCTTAACCAGCTAGATTCGAAAGCATTTTCTCTGCCAAGAGTGGAATCCGTTTCGGTGGATTACGAAGCTATTTTCCAGGAAAAAGAAGGGGCCATCGTCGTGGCAGATCGTAACGGCCGCATCGTTTTTACAAACGAAGACTTTCGCTGTGCCGCAGGTCTGATGAATTCGGATACAAACGGAATAAATTTGGCCTCTTTTTTTCCGGAAATCACTCCAGCCATGCTATGTGCAGATATGACAGGGAGAACGGCTCTTCTTGAATTGAGGCGCGCAAGTGGCAATTCTCTGGTCGTCGACGCTGGCTTTGACACCCCGGGCGAACTCAACGGTTCCTTCTTCGTCGTCAGCTTCTCATCTTCCCCGCACCGAAGGAAACGGCTATAACCAAAGCGATCGCATGTGGCGAGCCATTGCGCTCGTCTCTGAGTGGTCATCGGGAAGTCTTGAAGAGGACAAAGTCAATTGACCAGAATCCGGGCTCTGTTTCTGATTGTCCTCGTGGCTCTTCCGGCCTTGTTTTTTGGGCTAGGGAGACGAGCGCTTTGGAATCCGGTTGAGCCCCGCTATGCCGGTATCTGCGCCGAGATCCTTGAGCACCATTCCTGGCTCGTTCCGACCTACAACCGCCATTCCTATGACCAAAAGCCAGCTCTGTTCTTTTGGCTGGGAGCGACTGCCCTTTCTCTTGCTGACGAGGCATCTTCACGGCTATTTCTTGTGCGGCTCCCGTCAGCGCTCGGCGGACTGCTCTTGGTCTTGGGGACCTGGGCCATCGCCCATGATCTTCTCGACAAGAAAAGGGCCTTGTTGGCGGCTCTTTTGGCCATGACCTGCTGGATTAGCTTCTGGTCCTCGCGATTTTGTCATCTGGACACCTTGTTTGCGGCGAGTTTCACTTGGGCTTTGTATTTTGCCAGGAAAGCTGTCGTTGGGGCGGGTGGTAGCGAGCGTATACGAACGATTCTCTTGCTTACTTTGAGCTTATGTATTGGCTTGATGCTCAAAGGCCCAGGAGTTTTTGCATTTATCTTGGCGACTCTTGTGGTTTTTTCGTTGATGGAAAGAAATGTTCAGACGATCCGAAAATCAGGTATTCTCTGGGCGATTCCCGCCGCCTTTATGGTGGCTGCATTGTGGTTTGTCCCAGCGTGGATCAACACTGGAAATGACTGGGCGAAGTCACTCTTCTACGATGCCGGAGTCATGCATCTCTTCGATCCAACCAACAAAGCCAAGCATGGTGTTACGTACTATCCCACCGTTCTCATCGTTCTTTTAGCGCCATGGAGTTTCTTCGGTCCAGCTCTTTTCCTGTCACTCTGGCGCCGTCGGCGAGAAGCTTTTCTTGGCAACGTCAGTGCGTTCAAATTTGTCCTGGCATGGTGCATCGGTATCATCATTGTCCTTTACACTGGAACGACCTATCGCAGTCGTTACCTCATTCCTTTGGTTGCTCCTTTCGCTATACTTATGGCCGAGTTCCTAAGCCACGAATTCAAGCCCAAAAGGAAACGATCGCGCTTGTCGGTCATTGGGACTCTGATGGTGGTCACTCTTCTTTGCAGTCTGGGGCTGTCATTCGCTTTTCCTCAACTCATGTCGAGCCAGCTTACCAATCGGTCCTGGGCTGATTTTTTTGCTGCGGTTGCCGCGCTTTCATGGGCGCCCAAGGTCTGTGGTGCCGTTATTGCCGGCGCTTCTTTGTTGGCCTCTTTTTTCATGTTTAGGAGTCGTTTTCGTACAGCTTTTGCCGCCATGGTTTTCTCGATCGTGCTGGCTTTTTGCACTTGGGCGTACTACGGAGCTCCGGCGATCGACGCTTGTCGTGGCGATGCCAAGTTGATCGCAGCGATTCGCAGCAATCTTGATGACCATACACGGCTCGTCGCTGTACAAGGCTATGCCAAACGCGAATCGACCGAAGGTTACTTCTTCTTTGAGCTTGGCAGACATTTAGAATGCGTGCTTGAAGATGCAGCAAGCTTGGACTGTTTGCGCGACGGCGAGCCCTGTTTGCTCTTGTTGCGTCAAAGAGATCTCGATCGAATCGGAGATGAGGCTTTCTTAGGGTGGCAAGAAGTCGGCGCAGAAGGATTAGGCCACCACAACATCAGGATCTTCCGCAACAGTGGCAAGACCGTTGAAGGCGAGCGTTGACCAAGCTGAACTTACATCGCGGCTTGTGTTTGCTCCTGCTGTTCGTCTGCGCCAATTTGATCGCCTATCGAGGACTAAACGAACCCGATGAAGGGCGATACACAGAAATCGCCAGAGAGATGTTGGTCACCGGCGACTACCTTGTGCCGCGTATCAAAGGCGTTCCCCATTTCGCCAAGCCGCCCCTAGTCTATTGGTCCATTGCCGCATCGATGGCAATCTTTGGCGTCAATGAATTTGGCGCCAGATTTCCCGGATTCTTGGCGGCCATGATTGTTCTCTTTTTGACCATGGACCTTGTGCGCCGGTTTGGGGGCTCCAGAGTGGCACGCTGGTTTGCGGTTTGTGCTCTTATGACAACAGTTGAGTTTTTTGCCCTGTCACAGATCGTGACTACCGATATGATTCTCTGTGCGTTTGTCGTCGTGGCCATGTGGTCGCGCTGTCGCGCTCTTGAATCGGACTCAAGTAGGACCGTTTGGAATCTTGTGTTTTGGATGGCTTTAGGCGGTGGCATGTTGACGAAAGGCCCGATCATTCTCATGGTTGTGTTTGTCGGCTTGCTCACGGCTTGTTTCTTTGAGAGATCGTGGCGTGTTCTTCGCGGCATGGGATGGCTTTGGGGGCTGCCGGGCGCTCTTGCGTTGGCGCTACCATGGTTTTTGATTTTGATCGATCAAGATCCCGACCTCCTCGACTTCTTTATCGGCGATGAAATTGCGGCGCGCTTACAAAGCGGACGGGGTCGCGCTCAACCCTTTGTCTATTTCTTCGTGGTATTGCCACTTGTTCTTTTGCCGTGGACGTTCTCAATCATTCCCATTGGGCGGTCGCTCTTTTCTCGTAGACACAAAGCCCTTCCTCTCTTGTTTGGGTGGGTTCTTGGTCCTTTTCTGATTTTCAGCATGAGCTCATCGAAACTGTGGACCTATATGTTGCCCTTGATTCCTCCGGCCATTGTCATTCTCGCTCTTGGTTTTGATGACCTTGATGAGCGTCGTCGCCGGACTCAAACACGGATCGCTTGGATCATGGGAGTTGTTCTCGTGTCTTTTGTTCTTGTCGCAGAGAATAGGGCCACAATCTTGGGACACAATGCCAGCTTTCGGGAACTTTGCCTTGCCCTTCCCCGAGAGGAATGGCGTGGGCAAGCCATAACAGACAGCTTAGACCCGGCGACAGCACCACCCCGATTTTCGCAGACCGCCGGAACAAAAATCGCAACCTACCGATTTCGCTTTCATGCGGCGTCCTTTTACCTTTTCGGTGACCGACCTCAATTTGTTCCGCCCTATGGCAACGGTTCCTTATGGGAATGGCAAAGCAAGCAAGATTCCGACCGATTTGGTACTCTCTCTGATCTTCTGATCGAGCTCAGAAATCCTGAAGAACTCGTGCTCCTAACCAAGAAGAAACATGTTTCCGAATTGGAGCAAGAACTGGGGCGCCGCCTTCGTGTTATTGCTGAAGTTGGCAAGGGCAAACGCATGTTTGTTGCGCTGAGCAATCGCTAGAGAGATGATAGTTTCGTCAATTAACTTGCCCGTGCCACCAAATTGGATTGAGAAAGGAAGTGCTGTGCCCAAATTGTTCATTCTTGTTGTCTTCCTCACATGTGTGTCTCAAGCATTTGGTCTTGCCAACAGCGAGAGGGGAGGCAAGTTCGCGCCCCAGGACGAGGCGAAGACTGAGATGACCTTGCATTTGGTGGACGCCAAGACCAAAGAAGCTGTAGCGGGAGCGGAGGTCTTTGTTGTCGAAAGCAAGATAGGCGGATTCGGAGATGCGGTCATCGACATTAGATCCCAGGCAATTCTCCGAGGCCAAGTTCTCAAGACAAATGGAAAGGGCGAGGTGAGCATCGAACGCAGCACCAAGACGATATTTGTCGCTGCACGAAGTCATGGGCTTGCCGTAACTTTCAAGATCATTTTCCCTCGTGACCAAGTTCCCGCCATGACGGTTCCCATGTATCCGTCCAAAAGGATCAAGCTCAGATGCACGGATCCTAAAGGAACACCGGTGCCGGGACTGCCGATTAAGTGGCGGATCAGCGGCAGCAGACCTTTTGGCATGAATCTCAAGTTTCAATCTGGGCACACGGATGACAACGGCCAGTGTATTCTCGATATCACGTGGCCCAGAAAACCCATCGCAAACCTGCGTTATGAGATCTCCCATGGCGGGCTTTTCCCGAATACCAAAATTGTTGATTTCTTGGCGTCAAAGTTCCCGACAAAGGAGATCAGGGTTCGTGTCCCGGCATATGGGAGCATTGAAGTGGAGATTGATGCCTCGATTGAATTGACCGAGAACAGCCGCAACTCAGTGATCATTCAACCCAGGTCGAAGGCCTTTGGTTTTGGCGATACTCCTTTTGAGTCAGTACGAATCGAAAACGGCAAGGCGAGGCTGGCATTCATCGCTCTGGGCGCAGACCCTGTTGTGGCCGTCAGGAGCTTGACCGATAGTCCCATCATCAAGAAACTTGAAGGACCAGTGGAACAGGGCGGTGTGCTCAAGGTGTTTCTAAGCAAGGCGGACGAGCCTCCGATTTCGAAAATCGCAGCGACTCTCATTGATTCAGACGGCGCGCCATTGGCCAACACCAAACTCGATGGCGCTGTTCTTGTGGTCTCGGCAGCAAATCGCAAGGTCTTGCGGTTTAGGTCCAAGACAGATGACGAAGGACGGTTTGTCTCCGATCAGGCCATTCCGACAGTGGCTCAGCATACCATGCGCGTGTGGATACGAGACCGAGCGCGTCGATTTGATGTCTTCGAAGTCGTATTAGCTGAACTTGTCAAAGGCGAGAATGACCTGGGCAAGCTCATCATTCGGAAACTCCCTGTTTTGGTTAAGGGAACAATCCTGAGCCCCGACGCTAGTCCGGCCAAGCACGTCCTCGTCACAGCGACCGGGGTTGACGCCGATCGAGACCAGCCAAATCTTTTGATTCGCGATGGCGCAGATGGGGAGGTGGAAGAAATCCATGGGCCTGGCCACGCCGCCATCACCGATTCCAAGGGGCGATTTACAATTTATGGCGAGACCAAAGCGACGAAGCTGAGGGTTTCTTGTCGGTCAACAAAGGGAAAGGCCGAACAAGTCGTCTATCCTGGGGAACCATCACTTGCGCTGGTTTTAGTCGGGCCCGCGATCTTGCGTGGGCGCATCGTTGTTTCAGGAACGGCTAGCAAGGATGATCTCATCGTTGAGCTCAAACCGCAAAGTGATAAGAGCGAAGGCCGGGTCCTCAGGCTCAGTGCTTCATTGGAGTTTTCGAGGGCTATGGACCCTGGTGTCTATAGTCTTGTCATTCGCAAGAAACTCGGTGACAAGATGGTCCTTCAAACACGGGAAAACATAGAAGCCCTTGCCAATGCGGTGACGGACATCGGTGTCGTCCAAGTTGAATTGGATGCGGCAACGATTGAACTCTTCATCACTGTCACAGGGCTTGAGGCCATGGGGCACAACACTCGGGGACGGTTGGTCCTTCGCGATGCCATGAACCAAGAGCTCAAGACTCTGAATTTCTTTGGCAACCGAAGAAAAAAGAATGCACGCTTCCAAGTCAAGATTGAGGCTCTTCCGGTGACGGCTGAATT
>JAJRYU010000394.1 GCA_024275615.1 Planctomycetota bacterium | reverse complement strand
TGCCGGACTACCGTTTCTGGACGGTATGCTTGAGATCTTCGCCACCAGCGACACCATGTTTTTTGGCGCCGCACGCGTGGAAGGGGCTGGCCCCGACGCAGATGGGGCCATTGAGATCAAACTCGGCTACAATGCCATGGCGCCCAGTGCTGGCAAGGACGTCATCTTCGTCGACCCCATGATTGCCACGGGATCCACAGTCATTGATATCTACCAGCTCTTGATTGACCGCAATCAACAACCCCGTCGTTTCATCGTCGCCGGTCTGGTGGGATGGCGAGGCGCTTACGACCGCATCAAAAAGTATATTCCCGACGCCGAAGTCTGGTATGCCACCTGCGACGAAGAACTCAACGAACAGGGCTACATCGTTCCCGGCTTAGGCGACGCTGGCGATCTTTGTTTTGGCCCAAAGATTTAGGCGACATGGCGGACAAGCAAATCGGTCCCGTGCGGGCATCCGCGTAGACAAGAGAACACGCCTCAATTGTTCGTCTTCGTGCAGTTTTTTGTAATCGCTCCCCTTGTTCTAAATTCAAATGGCCTGGGCATGCGTGTGGTTCTTTGGGCCTCCATGGGCCATCAGTTCGTTTTCTTCAAGAAACGGAAAAATGCCCGACTGCACGGTTTATGTGCTCATCTTTTTTGAACACTGAACTTGATGCCGAGCCATTAAGGTCTCATGATTTGCCAATCATGGGAACGCACTCGAAAAGGTTTTGTCGACCATTCACGTGAGTCGCTGTACTTGCTCAGCGGAGCTGAGTAAACATGGCCGTTGATCCCAACTTGAGGCCACACCCTCCCGCCAACAAAGAGAGTCAATCCCAAATCACTTGAGATGAGCATGACGACGAACCAAGAAGATCCGAACGAAGATGGATCCACAAGCAGACGAGACTTTGTCAAGAAGACTGCGGCAGCACTCGCGGCAACGTCGCTTACCGCCTACGGCCAACAGAAACCTCAAGTGAAAATTTGGCCTGAGGAACACTGGCGGGAACGCATGAAGGCGCCAGACGATGGCAAGCGTTATGGTTGGCTTGTCGATACTAGAAGGTGTTTCGGATGCCATGGTTGTGAAGTTGCGTGCAAGGCTGAAAACGACGTGCCTCTTGGCAACTACATTCGGCAGACCATCTACCACGACTTCGAGCGCAACGATAGTCAAATGGCACGCGTCATGACTCCCATGGCGTGCCAACATTGTGAAGATGCACCTTGCTTGAAAGCCTGCCCCTGTGGTGCGCTCCACAAGGGAGCGGGCGGTTCAGTCCAAGTGGACTACAATGTTTGTTCTGGGCACGCTGCCTGCAAAGAGGCCTGCCCCTACGGTGCCATCTATATCGACCCTGTCGCCAACCAGGCCATCAAGTGTCACAACTGTACCCATCGCCTCGATGTTGGCCTTGAACCGGCCTGTACAACAACGTGTCCCAGTGAAGCCCTCTATTTTGGTGACCTCAACGATCCCACTTCAAAAATCTCAAAAATGCAGAAACGCATTGCTGAAGAAGAAGATGCCGACTTGGCCATCCTCAGGGAAGAAAAGCAGACCAAACCCAGAATGCAGTTCGTCGTTGACAGCAAACATCCCATGTCGGCTTGGGAATCAAAAATCCCCAAGGAAGGGGAAAGCTACGCCAATGATGCCTACAGCGTTTTTGAATGGGGTGAGAAAACTGAGGAAGACAGCAAATGAAACATGCGGAAGAATCAAACTTAAGGCGCCGTTTTCTCAAACTCGGTGGTTTGCTCGCTGCGAGTTCTTTTCTTGGTTCATGCTCCAGCGATGACGGTGAAGCCGGACTTGCGAAGATGAAACCCTCTAAGGCTGAGAACTTGGCGGTCTGGAAAAGGAACGCCTCAAGTCCCTATGCAACGGGCGAGATTGACATGCCCGGCGTCTGCCACTTGCCTGGCCCCTACAGCAAGTCCGTCTTCCCCGACCCAAACAAGTACAAGAATGTCGAGACCATTCACGGCATGTGCCAACTGTGCTCAACAGTCTGCGGCATCACGGGCTATGTGAAGGATGGTCGCATCATCAAGATCGAGGGCAACGCCAATGATCCCAACACCCAAGGCCGGCTCTGTGCCCGAGGCCAGGCGGGGCTCAATCATCAATATCATCCAGAACGTCTTCTTCATCCCATTCGTCGCGTGGGCAATCGAGGCGAAGGAAAATGGCGCAGGATCAGCTGGGATGAAGCCCTGGAAGAAATCGCCAATCGCTTGAAGAAAGTCCGCGACGAAGACAATCATGAGGAATTCGCGTTTCACCAAGGACGCAGTCGCAGCAAAGACGCCGTCGCTGGTTTTCTCAGAGCCTTTGGCACCAACACTCAGCTCAATCACCGAGGTCTCTGTTCGGCGGCGAGAAGAGCCGCCAACCTCACCTATCTATTCGAGTCGGACTGGGACTTAGGGGACTACGAGAATTCCAAGTACATCCTCAACTTCGGCTCCAACATGTTCGAGGCGCATCAAGGCCATGTCGCTGGGGCGCAGAGAGTCCAACGTGGACGGTTCGAAAACGGCGCTAAGTTCGTCACCTTTGATGTCCGACTCTCGAATACCGCCGGAAATTCCGACGAGTTCTTCATGCCCACTCCAGGCACGGATGGCGCCATCGCCTTGGCCATGGCTCACACCATCATCAAGGAGGACTTGGCCGACAAGGCCTTCTTCGCCGATTGGGCCAATTGCTCATTGTCCGAGCTATGGCAGGAGATTAAGGACTACACACCCCAATGGGCGGAAAGTGTGAGCACAGTTCCTGCGGTGGACATCGCGCGCATTGCCAGGGAGTTCGCTGCGGCAGCGCCGCGTGCCACAACCATGTGCAATCGGGGCAGCTCTGCTCACATAAACGGTTTTTTCAATGATCGCGCCATTTTCTTGCTCAACGTCTTGGTGGGCAGTGTCGGCAAACCCCGTGGTGTCTGCTGGATGTACACCGGCGGCTACGACAAACAATTCGCCAAGCCACCTAAGCTAGCACCTAAGCCCAAGACCCCCAGTCTCTTGGCAGACCCTCCGGAATTCGTATTGGTCAATCGCTGGAACAAGATGCGTGTTGGCGAAATCGTCTATTGGTATCTCAAGCAAGAACGCGCCAAGATCCAGGTCTACATGACTTACAACTTGGACAGTCCCCTCACTTGGCCAGAAACCGAAGTGACAAAAAACGTCTTCCTCGATGAAGACAAGATCAATTTTCATGTGTGCATCAATCCTTTCTTCAATGAAACCGCCAGCTTCGCAGACATGGTTTTGCCATGGGCGACTTTTATGGAAAGATGGGACGTCGATGCACGCGGTGCATACAACTTGATCCCCTATATTTCCATGCGACGGCCGATGGTGAAACCTCTGGGTGAAGCCAGAGATATTCGCGACATCTTCCCGGACCTGGCACGTCGAATCGGCGGCGGCATGGAGAAGTGGTTTCCCAAAGAACGATCAGTGGAGAACTACATGGAGGAGTTTGTCGCTAAGGTTCCCTACGACAAGAAGAAGTTTAAAAGTCCCATGGACTTTTTCGCCAAGGTCGGCGCATTCGAAGACCCGAAAAAAAGCCGTTACATGCAAACCTATCTCCAGCCGCTTTCAAAAGCCGACATGGCTGACGCTACCATTGATGAGAAGACCAAGATCATCACCAAAGACGGCAAGGGCATTGGCATCTTGCATCATGGAATGCCGGTGGTCGGTTTCAAGACTCCAAGTCGTAAGCTCGAAGTCAAATCCGATTTCGTGACCAAGGTTGCGAGGAACGAAGATGTTTCTGATCTCATCGCCACGGCGAACTCAAAGGGCAAGAATCGACCTGAAAGTCATGCGCCTTACAGCTACGACGTTTCTCCTTGGCCCGTCTGGGTACCCGTCTCCGATCACCAGGACTTGGCAGACGACCAACTCATCATGACCTCGTTCAAATGGAATGTTCACAATCACGGACGCACAGCCAACCTAAAATGGTGCTCAGAAATTGTCCATTCCAACCCCGCCTGGATTCATCCAGACACCGCCAAGAGGTTCAATCTCAAAAGTGGCGACTGGATCGAGCTAACGGGGCATCGCTCCAAGGACGTCAACAGCAAGTTGAAATCCCTCAATCTCGGCACTGGAGAAACTGGAAAGCTGCAGCTGCCCGTCGTCGTAACTAAGGGCATTCACCCCAAAGCCATCGCTATTTCAAATTCGCTAGGTCACAAGGAATACTCACGCGTCGCTCAAGCTAAGCAGAAAGAAGAAATTGGTGGCCAAGCTGCGGGCATGAATCCTTCTGCCATGAAAGACGCTGACTGGGAAAGGAACATGTGGTGGGAAGACAAGTCAAAGGGCGACCACAAGAAGTGGCAGCGCAATACCGGCAACGGCTGGGCACAAAACAACATCTTGCCCATTTCTCCAGACTACATATCTGGTCAGCAAGCATTCAATGATACTGTGGTCCGTATTCGGAAGCTCTCTTGATGGCAACACCAAGAACCAATTCAAAAGACCCAGAATCGCAAGAAAACTCAGAGAGACCGGCACCGTTTTCTCCGCAGGAAACACAACGCCTCCGCGAAACTGCAGTTCTCTTTTCTCGCCTGCTGCTACACGAGTTGGACAGCAGACTCATCTTGGAGCTGGAACGTATTGGCGCCAAAGGGCTGCTTGCGGAAATGGGGTTAGACCTTCCTCTTGCCGATGACTCAAATGCCATCAACGAACTTGCGGTTCAGTACTTCGAAGTCTTCGTCAACCCCAGTATGGTGGGCCCCCCCATTCAGTCCTTAGCGGAAGAAGGAAAATACCTGGGTCAAGCTGCCAAGGGCATCGAAGAGATTGCCAAAGCCGCCGCACTCTCTTTTGATCCGGATACCGTTCGAGGTGCCCCGGTCGATCATCTTGGCTCAGAGCTATTCATGTGGTCTGAACTGGCCACCCGCGATTCTATCGCCGCCCAAGAATTCGCCCACCGCCACCTCACTTGGGCCCACGCCCATCTCAAACCACAACAAGGTTCCAAATTCTACTCCACCTTGGCGAAGTTGGTGCGTGAATTCATTGCTCTCGTCGCTGCTTGATCTGCAATCCGGTGTGCATTCGGGAAGGAGTGATCAATCCTCACAAGAATCAGCCTAAAAGAAGGTCAATTGAAAGGCATCTGTTGCCGTAAAAAAGCTGCCCGTGTTCATACTTGGCAAGGTCGAGTAGGCCTGGATCATCAAACTCAATCCGTTCAACCCTGCGGGGATGGCGAAAACAAAAGTCTGACCTCCCGGTGGCAAGACGGCGGTAGCGAAGGGGTTGGCTAGAGCCGAATACAAGTAGATGACGGGAAAGAAGAGCCCTGGTGTGAAATCGAGATAGAGTTCAGGGAAGAACGGCGCTTGAAATGGTGGCGATCCGTTGGTGAAGAGCTGCGCCGTCAGAAGATGAGGAAAGAAATCGTAAGCACCCATGGGTGACTCAATGTGCAGAAATAGAGCGTCGTTTGCTGTGGCCGTCAAGTCCGGATCAAGAGTCAAGGGCCCATTGACGCTGCCTGAAAGAACAAAATCTTCACCGGATCCAGCCCGAGGAATGTAGGTCACGGAGAGCTGTGGTCGAAAACTCAGATTGCCGTGTTCGCGTGTGGCAAAACGGCGAGCCATGCCGGAGCTTATTTCGTCGGAGACGACAGCCCAACCAAAGTTCGTTAACGGGTTGTCGAGCCACGCTTGAGTATCGGCGACCATGCCCGTGCTTGACCAAGTAATAGGCCCATTCACGCTTCCCACCGTTGTCAAGGCACTACTTGTCGCGGTAAAATCGCCACCCAAGTTCGTCCAGAACGAAGACGTGGAAAACGTGTGGATCCACGTCGCGTCTCCTGGCAATGCGGTACCACCGGCACCGCCACCCATGCCTCCTCCGATCGAGCCAGCTTCTCCCCAATCTGCCAAGAGAGTATGGAGACCGACGCCAAGATTCCCGCCGCCGCTTTGAGTCAACTGCAGGGTCAAGGTCACATTTTGGATTGTCGCCGTATCGGGGATGTTGCCAGCGATGTCGAAAAGAATGAGACCGCGGCGAATGCTGCCAAGGCCAGTAATTCCACTGAAGAGGCCAGCATCTGCACCAGCACTGAGGCTTCCGGTTGCCGATTCAAACAAAGTGTTGTCGCGGATAGAATCCAAGACCACTGTCTTCGTTTGCGACCAGAGGACTTGGGAAAGAACAGCAACGACAACAATCGTCCTGAGACTACTGTGCATTTGTGAGGCTCCGATGATTGATCAAGAATGAGTTTGGAATGGCTACTTCCTCAGCGTAGCCCCCAAATCGTCGCGATACCAAGGCAAAACCTGCGAATCCAAAGAACCGGGCAGAACACCATCATCATGGTCATAACTGTACAAATTACCTATCTACAAGGGAATCCGTGGGGCCTTTTGGGCTTTGGCAGGTTGACCTATAAAGCGCGGTCTACTCATGAGCCAAGCGACTTTAGGCTGGCTGCATTCGTCAATCCCAAAATGCAGCATTCATTCACGGGTTTGCTCATTCGATGTCGGCGACAACTTAGGTCTTGTACACCCATCGATGGGCTCGACACTGTCAACCCATTGCGTGGTCTTGCATTCAAAATGAAGAAAGGAGCAAGTCTGTCCATCGACTCCGTACTCAACGAAGCACTTCGTCAACTGTCTCGACCACAAAGGCGCGGTCTAAGAAGGTGTCCAATTGCTCGAAGCTGGCCACATCAATCTTTCGATTCTGATCGTCAGTCAAGTCTCGAAATCGAGAAAG
>JAJRYU010000393.1 GCA_024275615.1 Planctomycetota bacterium | reverse complement strand
GGGGCGGCCACCCGCTTGACGATGGGCCCTGTTCTTTCGCCCTTGGCCAGTGGCAATCATCCCACCGGTGCCCAGCTCCTGCGCATCAACGGCGCTCCTGGTCTACCTGCGCGACGCATTGATCTCACCGTGAATCAGCCATTCTCCATCAGCTTCGACGTCGATCCTGTTGCGACCGGTACAACAGACTTCCTAATCTTTGGAATGATCGGGGTGCCGACGACAGCCACGGTTTACAACTCATTTATCGGCAATTTCGTCTTGATCCCAAGGCCGGCGTCACCAGGCCTGCCTTGGCTTTTTACCCTAGCAGACTCCTTGGCTTTTGATCCGGCTGCCCTTTTCAATCCAACACCAGCACCGTTTTCTCTGCTAGTACCTCAAGGGCTATTCTTGCCGATTCACCTTGCCCTCCAGGGAGTATCCGTGATCAATGCCGGCAGCACCCTGTCCATTTCCAACGCCATCTTGCTCAACGTGCGGTAACTCATATTCGCGCCTAGATGGCGCTGTCTTTCGCCGACTGAGGTTGGATTGGGAATATTGTCACCAAGTGTCACCCCCCCTTACCGCGAAGCTCCGGGCTGAGCGGAAAATGAAGAGGTTGCAAGAGTATTTACTTCGTAAAGAAGGGACTCCACGGCTACTGGGAAGACCTCATCCTGTCTACTGTTGGGTGAGAGTCACAACACACGCCAAGTCACGAGGACAGGCGAGCTTAGGAACGGCACTAAAACCTTTGAAAATGGCTGTTTCGGACGGTTGAAGAGAAAATCGAAACATCGAACTTGACGTGCCCAACCAGCTTTGCAAAACGTATCAACGTCGATATGAGAAGCATACGATTTGCCCTCTCCTTCTGACCTTCTTATCCTGTTCCCTCACAAACCGGAGTTAGGGAAATGCCAGCCGCACCACTCGTTGATTATTCATCGTTGGACTTATCAAACGTCCATTGTAGCCAGGAAGCCCTGCGCGATATCAACCCGCACCGCTTCGATTTTGAACAGCTCAACTATATTGCCCACTACTCCGAAGAACCCCTTGCCGCCGTTGCCATTCGTGACGTCAAGGATGATGAATTTTGGGTTCGTTGTCATTTCCCCAACAATCCCATGTTTCCTGGCATCCTCATGGTGGAAGCTGCAGCTCAAGCCGCTTCATATTGCTTCCAACAAAAGCTCGGCAAATTCGACGACAAGATTTTCGCGTTCGGCGGCCTGGAAAAAATTAGGTTCCGCGGTTCTGTGAAGCCAGGCGACCGAGTGATTGTCATTGTGAAAGCTGTCGCTGCTCGAGCGCGCCGCGCCGTCTTTGACATGCAATGTTGGGTCAACAACCGATTGGTTTGCGAAGGTCAAGTTATCGGTGTGACCGTCAAGGTTCCGCAGCCCACAGATTGACCACAATCTCATGAGCAAGGCGGGTCGCCCGCATTATTCATGAGATTGCGGCCATCAACGGCAGCATAGCGCCTGACCTCGTCGTCTCTCGCCGCTCACGACCGATGGTCGCTCGCAGCTCGTTCCTCGACGTCAAGCACTCTGCGACCATTGAACATTCAGCAGGAATTTTCGACAAGTCGAAGAACGAGCCATCGGGTTCGGTTCAAAGCGAAAATGTGATTTCTTGGCCGCAATTGACCACAATCTCATGAATAAGGCGGGCTGAACCTCGCCATTGGGTTCATGTCCGATGCTTGGGCGCGTTTCAGCAAGGATGTCACGCGATCTTGCGTTGAAACAATGTGCTCCTCTGCCTTTTGCCGCCCCGCTTCTCCCCACTTGTGTACAAGAATCCCTTCAATGACAGCACCGGCGTTTACGGTCATTTCAGGGATAAACAGAGATGTGCTTTTGTGTAGAAATTCGGCGACACGAGGATCCGCCAATTGTAGATTCGCGCTACCGCAAATGAGATCAAACCGAGCGCAAGATTCATCAACCGTCTTCCCCACTGCACAGGGGCAGTAAACGTCGGCGGGCGTGGTTGCAAAATCCCTGGGATCTATGACACTTAGACAACCGCCTTGTCGCTCAGCAACATGGGTGGCCAGAGTGGCTTTCTCTTCATCCACATCCATGACCAAAATCCTCGCTTCCGAATCGACGAGAAAGCGGATGAGTTCTAACCCAACCGAACCGGTCCCCTGGACCAAGACAGTCTTCCCTTTCAGGCCCTCCGCCCACCCCAAGTGATTTGCTCCGGCCTCAAGCCCAGCATTTACGCCGCGAGCTGTCGCGCGACCAGGGTTGTTTGAGGGAGCATTTACGAAAGAGGTTGTCGCTCTCAGCCAACCAAGCTCACGCTCGCTCGTGCCT
>JAJRYU010000392.1 GCA_024275615.1 Planctomycetota bacterium | reverse complement strand
TGCGCGTCTGGCTGGCCCAGGTCGGAAGAAGTAGCCTTGTTCTATTGGATTCCTACCTGAAAGAGAATTGGCACGAAGACCGAGACATCACTGCGCGCCTTTACGATTCAGACCGGGACTGCCGCCTGCGTCAGGAGATCGTTCTGGGCGTGGGTGGAGTTCGGGCCTTGGCAGCTTTGGGAGTCGTGCCGCAACGATTCCACATGAATGAAGGCCACTCCGCATTTCTCGTCTTGGAACGTTGCGCTGTACTCATGGCCCAAGAAAACATCGGATTCTCTGAAGCGCAAGAACGACTGAAACCCACCAATGTCTTCACAACGCATACACCTGTGTCTGCAGGACATGAGGTCTTCCGCCGCGACTTGATGGAACCCTATTTTCTGCCGCAGCTGGAAAACCTGCACGTGACCGCCGATGAGTTCTTTGCCCTCGGCCATCGCACGGGAACCGAAGAAAACGGCGAATTCGAAATGACATCCTTGGCGATTCGCTGCAGCGGCGCGATCAACGGTGTGAGCAAACTCCACGGCGAAGTATCACGCCGTCAATGGAATTGTATGTGGCCCAGCGTCCCGGAAGAGTCCGTTCCCATTGGCCATGTCACCAACGGCATTCATACTGGCGTTTGGGTTGGTCCAGAAATGCGCCGCGTCTTTTCGCACTACCTGGCACCGGACTGGGTCGACCGTGTTGAAGATCGTGATATGTGGGAGAAAGTCGATCAAATCCCGGCTCAAGACTTGTGGGAAGCAAGAAGACGCCAAAGGCAAAGGCTACTTGATGAGGTTGTCAGACGTGCCGATCATCAATTGATCGGACGCAATGTTGACCGCAACACTCTTCTGAGACGCACCACTGGGCTTGACCCGGAAGCGCTTACCATTGGTTTCGCCAGGCGCTTCGCCACCTACAAACGCGCGACTCTTTTGTTCAGGCATTTGGATCGCCTCAAGGCCCTTGTTGGTGCTCCCCATAAGCCAGTTCAGATCATCCTCGCTGGAAAAGCTCATCCTGCTGATGACGGCGGCAAGAAGCTTCTGCAAGAAGTCATTGAATACACCAACGACGACGCGCTTTTTGGTCGCGTCGTGCTCTTGGAGGATTACGACATTGGTGTAGCAAGGCGTCTGGTCCAAGGCTGCGACGTGTGGCTCAATACACCGCGTCCCCCGAAGGAAGCGAGTGGCACAAGCGGCATGAAAGTCTGTCCGAACGGCGGCCTCACACTTTCAACAAAAGATGGTTGGTGGGTTGAAGGCGCCAGCCCCCTCAATGGCTGGACCATCGGCGACGGTTGGTCCGAACGCCCGGAGGACGTGGTGGATATCGAGGACGCTGAAAGCCTCATGGCCATCCTCGAACACGAGATCGTCCCTCTGTTCTACGACCGAGATGAGAACAACCTGCCCCAGGGCTGGATCGAAAGAATGCGGAACAGCATCAAGACAGTGACCCCTTACTTCTCCACTCAACGCATGGTTCGTGAGTACGCTGAAAAATACTACAGCTAGAACCGGGTCACACGCCTTCTGAGGACGAGAAGCTGCCCACAGGAATCGGCTTCCCAAGAGAATCTTGCGACTCATTCTCATTATCAATATGGTGAGAAAAGCCGCCGACTTTCGGTAGGCAGAAAATCTATCACCGGAGGCTCTCTCATGACTCTTGCACGTACACTCTGCATCATAGCTCTTTTCATAGTAACAGGTTGCGTCTCTCCTTCTGACCAGGCGAATAACGATGCCCCATCCAGCCAGGGAGACTTCGGCGTACTCCTCATGGCACACGGAGGCATTCCGGATTGGGAAGAGGCCGTTTTGAAAGCTGTGAAGCCACTCCAATCCGATACGACAATTGAAGTGGCTTTCGGCATGGCAGACGCTGTCTCGCTCCAGAAAGCCGTCACAAGATTAGAGGCGCAAGGCGTCAGGAAGATCGCTGTCGTTCGCCTCTTCATCTCCGGAGAGAGTTGGTTCGAGCGCACAGAACAGATACTTGGAATCCGCGAAGGTGCCCCGGCTCGACCAACCACGGATGGCCATGCCCAGCACGATCACGGCGGACACGGCGGACACGGCGGACACAGCATGGAGTTTTGGCGGATCAAGACCGTCTCTTCTTTTGTCTTGAGCACCGAGGGACTTGCAGAAGCGAGAGCAATGGGAGACATACTTGCTGATCGTGCAAAATTCCTCAGCTCAAATCCGAAGAACGAAGATGTCTTGATTCTTGCGCACGGCCCTGGAAATGACGCCGAGAACACAAGATGGATTGCTAACATTGCTAATCGAACTGCTGAAGTCAAAAACAGCCGCCCCTTTCGCCGGGTTCAAGTGATGACCCTGCGTGAAGATTGGCCAGAAAAACGCAAGGCAGCTGAAGCGCGCATCCGCAATTTTGTAACCAACGCCGGCGAAAGCGGCGGGAAGGCCATTGTAATCCCATTTCGTGTGCAAGGATTTGGACCATACGCTGGCGTTCTTGAAGGCCTTCAATATGCGTCAAATGGGCAAGGACTCATTCCACATCCCTTGGTTACCCAGTGGATCTCCCAACAGGTTGATCTACTTCGCAATCGTCCATTCGCACCATCCGTCGGATCATAAAATTCTACTCGCGCCCAAGAGTAAGCATCCCAGAGGTAGGAATGATGACGAAGAACATGACGGATCAAGAATCCGCCTTTGATCTCGCCGCCAAGCATCTGAATCCAAAGTGGGTGAAAGTGCTGCGCATCCTCGGTTTGGACCAGGAGTTTGTTCGGGGCAAGGGTTCGTATTTGTTTGACGAGCAAGGTGACAAGTACTTGGACTTTCACACTGGTGAAGGAGTCACAAGTCTCGGGCACAACAACGACCGAGTGAATGACGCCTTAAGATCAGCTTTGGAACAGGAAATGTGCAGTGGAGTCCAAATCCACTATCACTCTCTTTCTGGCCGATTGGCAGAGACTCTCAGCGACTTAACTGACGGTCGCCTTCCTTACGTCTTCTTCGGAAACTCCGGTTCCGAAGTGGTCGAGGCGGCCATCAAGATGTGCCGTCGGACCACGGGACGTGGGAAGATCGTCTCCTGCTCCGAGGCCTTTCACGGATTGACCATGGGGGCATTGTCCCTCGCAGGCGAAGACTATTTCAAAGAAGGCTTCGGCCCTTTGCTCCCCGGCTGTTCCCAAGTCCCTTTTGACGATCTGGATGCCCTTGAGATCGCTCTGGCAAATAAAGACGTCGCCGCATTTTTCGTCGAACCGATCCAAGGCCGTACAGTTCGCGTTCCCAGCCAAGACTACCTGAGAGGCGCGCAAGAACTTTGCAAGAAGTACGGCAGTCTCTTTGTAGCTGACGAGATCCAAACAGGGTTGGGCCGAACTGGAAAGATGTTTGCCTGTGAACACTGGGGCTTGGAACCGGACGTCCTCTTGTTGGCGAAAGCGCTTAGTGGTGGAGCCATGCCGGTGGGTGCCATGATCTACAGCAAGGAAATCTACCAACGGACATTCACTTCGCTACGCAAGAGCTATGTGCATCATTCGACTTTTGGCCGCAACAACTTGGCCATGGTCGCTGGACTTGCAGTCATCGATGAGATCCGCCGACGAGACCTTCTAGACAACGCCAATGATTTGGGAGATCTGGCCCTCAAGCACATGACAGCTCTCAAAGAGAAGTACGAAATGGTGCACGACGTGCGTGGCATGGGGTTAATGTTCGCCATCGAGCTTGGTTCACCCAAGTCCTTGCGTTTGAAACTTCAGTGGAAGGCGATTTCCGCCATGGGCCCAGGGCTTTTTGCGCAAATCGTTGTGCGTCCACTCCTGACCAAGCACCGGATCATATCCATGGTGTCTGGTGAAAATGATGTGATTAAGTTCCTCCCACCTATTAACATGAGCCAAGAAGAAATGATGTCGTTCTTAGAAGCTCTCGAATCCGTCATCGCCAGGATCCATGAATCGTCAAGTTCAGTTTGGGGAGAGCTCATGGATATTGGCAAATCGAGTATTGGCTGGTAGGGACCCGCGGAAAACGTAGATGCCTGAAGAAAAGACGAAGACCGCGTTCGTGACCGGCGCCACTGGCTTCGTCGGAAGACATCTCGTGTCCCGACTACTGCTGGGAGGATACCAGGTTCGCTGCTTGATTCGCGACTTGAGGACGCCAGAGAAATTAACGCACAGGGGAACCACGTGGATTCGTGGCGACCTCTTGGACGTGAACGCCTTGGCCCAAGGTGCAAGAGGTGCCGACGTTGTTTTTCACTGCGCCGCGATGGTGACTGATTGGGCCACGGTCGGCGAACTCAAGTCCACCAACGTCACGGGCACGACAAATGTGTTAGACGCAGCCATAGCACAAGGCGTAAGACGCTTCATACACATCAGCACAACTGACGTCTATCGACATCGCGGACGACTTGGCGTGACCGAGGACTCGGTCACTGATCGACCTTTTTCTAATTGGTATTCAGAGACCAAATATCAAGCCGAGCAGCAAGTCATCGCTGCTCGGAACGCTGGCGCAATCGAGGATGTCATTATTCGCCCGGGAACGGTCTACGGTCCAGGATCAGTAAACGTGATCGGCGAGATTGCAAAGGCGCTCCAGTCA
>JAJRYU010000391.1 GCA_024275615.1 Planctomycetota bacterium | reverse complement strand
TTTCTCTCGCGGACCAATTCTCGAGCGGCTGCCGGTGCCAAGTGGCGGTCGAGGGCAATTTCAATCGCCTCTTTGAGATCAGGCCATTTCAATTGTTCCTTTGTTGGCAACATGTTGGCACTCAGGCGTCTGAGCAGTGGGAGGCGGTCAAGCTCGAATTTACACGTGAGCGCCCCTGCCTTTTCGCCGCGGAGAATTGCCAGGAAGCGATGTCCTGGAATTCGTTTCCAGGGCGAGACTTGGTCGTAGAGGTCTTCAAAACGCCTGTCCTCTCCAGAATAGCCTCGCTTCTTCTTGATCAAGAAGAACGACTCAACCAGTTGTTTCTTGGTGATCGCTCTGACATGGGGTTGTTGCGAAAAACGTTCCGCCAGAATGAACGTCGCACCTGTAATCGCCGCTTCAGAATTTTGGATTCCACGTTTGGCGTCGACGAAGGGAAGAGCCAGCTCTTTTGCGCTCTTGAGCCTCTTCGGGCTGAATAGCGCTTTGGCAAGTGGATCAAGCCCGGCTTCCCTGGCCATGTCAGCCTTGGTTAAGCGACTACTCTTGAAGGGCCGATAGATTTCTTCCAGCTCCCCAAGAGAATTTGCCAGCTCAATGCTGCGCCTCAGGTGCTCGCTGAGGCGACCTTTCTCCTCAAGAGATGCGAGGATTTTTTCTCGACGGGTCTCGAGCGTCGACAAGCGGCTTGCTGCTTGCGCAACGTCTCTTAACTGCAACTCATCGATGCCGCGTATCTGTTCCTTGCGATAACGCGCGACGAACGGCAGACTGTTGCCCTCACTGAATAGATTGAGCGCATTGGCGACTGATGTTTCAGGAAGCCCGAGTTGTTTGGCGATTATTCTTGCAGCATTCATGTATTGACTTCCCATATGCGAGTGCGGACACGAGCGGCAGAGGCTTCCGTGATGCCAGCGATGAGGCCAGCAGCACGGCTTGCCGCTGCGGTTACCAGGAATACGGCACGATCGCCAAATTCTCGGTGAACACCCCGGATTTCGTTTTTTCTTTGGGCGAGAAAGGACTCGACGCAACCGACATCTTCGTACGTTGCGCTAAGTTCTATGGTCTTCTCAATCCAGATGATTTGTTTTGGAGTTTGGGCGAGTGCCTCTCGGGCTGCCTCTCCGTAAGCCTTGATGAGCCCGCCCGTGCCAAGTTTGGTACCGCCAAAGTACCTGGTCACGACGACCAGAAGACCACACAGTCCTGATGACTTTATGGCCTGCAAGATAGGCGCTCCAGCCGTGAGTGAGGGCTCGCCATCATCGTCGCACCGCTCCAAAGGAGTCGCGATCGGAGGGAGAAGATAGGCTGAACAATGATGGGTGGCACCGTGGTACTTTTTTTTCACCGTGAGGAGGTGGTCTTGAGCATCTTCACGAGTTCGGGCAGAAAATACCTGACCAAGGAACTTCGAGCCCTTAACCTTGATTTCGACTTCTGGCCCATCTAAGGCGGCAAGCCAGGTGTCAGACGTATTTTCGGCATCATTTTCGGACATGGGATGCTATGTTATCGCGATCTTCTGGGCACGGTAGCCAAACGGTGATTTACCGGGGGATTCTTGTGGTCTTCTGCTTACCATTCAGCCTTTTTTCGTGGAACGTCGGCTTGTTAAAAGAGTGAACCTCAAGGAGGCAAAACGATGACTACGACACCCAGTGATGACGATTTCTTGGGCCCCGTTGATTTGCCGATACGGCCCCGGAGGAATCGAAGAACGGCTGCCATTCGTGGCTTGGTCCGCGAAACTCGCCTTTCACCTGAATCCTTCATTATGCCGGTATTCGTCGTCGACGGCGAGAATCAACGCATCCCGATCAGTGCTATGCCCGGCTGCCACCGATTCTCTGTGGACGAATTGCTGGTAGAAGCCCGCTTGGCGCAATCATTGGGGGTGAATGCTCTGGCTCTCTTTCCAGCTCTTTCGGAGAGCCAGAAGGACAAGCGAGCCAGCGAATCGACAAATCCAGACGGTTTGTGCCAACGAGCGATCCGCGAGATAAAGTCAAGCCTGCCGGGCATGATCGTCGTGACGGACGTGGCCATGGATCCCTATTCCAGTGATGGCCACGATGGCCTGGTTGAGGACGGCCAAATTCTCAATGATGAAACATTGGAGATTTTGGCCTGCATGGCCGTTTCGCAGGCGGAAGCGGGGGCTGATATCGTTGCACCTTCCGACATGATGGATGGGCGGATTGGCTATATTCGTGATGCTCTGGATCTTGAAGGATTCACCGATGTTGGCATTCTTGCTTACTCGGCGAAATACGCGTCAGCATTTTACGGTCCTTTTCGAGAAGCTCTCGATTCAGCGCCCAAGGCGGGGGACAAGAAGACCTACCAGATGGACCCCGCGAACGCGACGGAGGCGATACGGGAGGTCCTTCTCGATGTCGAAGAAGGTGCCGACATGGTCATGGTGAAACCGGGCCTGCCCTATCTCGATATCATTAGACGTGTAAAAGACGCCGTGGAGGTTCCGGTGGCCGCCTATCATGTCAGCGGCGAGTTCGCCATGATCAAGGCGGCGGCGGAACGAGGGTGGTTGGATGGCGAGGCGGCGATGTTTGAAGCGCACATTGCTCTCAAGCGCGCTGGTGCTGACATTATTCTTACGTATAACGCCATTGATATGGCCAAGATTTTGCAAAGTTAGTTTGAGGCTCAATAATCCATGAGTGAAACGACCAAAGAATACAAATTCCAAGCTGAAGTCAACCAAGTCCTCAGCATCGTCATCAATTCTCTTTACAGTCACCGCGAGGTCTTTCTGCGCGAGCTCCTGTCAAACGCGGCCGATGCTATTGACAAACTCCGTTTCGAAGCCATCACCGATCACGAATTGATCAAAGAAGATGGCGAGCTAGAAATCAAGATTCGCTCCGACAAGGACGAAAACGCCTTGGTCATTTCGGACAACGGTCAAGGCATGACCAAAGACGAATTGATCGAGAATCTCGGGACGATCGCACACTCTGGTTCCCAGCGCTTCTTGAAGGCTCTGGAAGAAAAAGGCAAAGGTGGCGACTCAATTGACCTAATCGGCCAATTTGGCGTTGGTTTCTACAGCGCGTTTCTCGTCGCCGACCGTGTCGAAGTGACAAGCCATGCGGCGAGTTCCGACGAAATCTGGCGCTGGTCGTCCACTGCTGATTCTGGTTTCACACTTGAAAAAATTGATGAGGGCCCGACTCGAGGAACCGAGATCAAGCTCTTTATCGGTGACGAACACAAGGAGTACCTTGAGGAATCGCGAATCAGGCACCTCGTTCAACGCTATTCCGACTACATCAGTCATCCCATCAAGCTCCGTGTGACTTCGGAAGCTGGCGAAGACGCAGTTGAGGTGAAGTGGGAGGCCATCAACAAGGCCGGGGCTTTGTGGAAACGCAAGAAGAGCGAAATAACCGACGAACAGTACG
The DNA here is from genome assembly GCA_024275615.1 of Planctomycetota bacterium. Classification (GTDB taxonomy): domain Bacteria; phylum Planctomycetota; family DRQF01; genus S139-23. The sequence goes on along the minus strand of JAJRYU010000391.1, from coordinate 20,558 downwards.
ATGAGTTCTATCGCCATCTCACCCATGATTGGGAATCACCGATGGCTCGAGCTCACTTCACTATTGAAGGAAGCCAGCTTTTTACCGGTCTTTTGTTTGTGCCCACCAATCCACCGTTTGATCTTTTCGATCGCGATCAACGGCATGGAGTGCGTCTTTACGTCAAACGTGTGTTCATCATGGATGACTGCGAATCGCTGCTCCCAACTTGGCTCCGCTTTGTGCGAGGGATTGTTGACTCCGATGATCTGCCCTTGAACGTCTCGCGGGAGGTCTTGCAAGACGACAAGTTGGTACGCGCCATCAAGAAGGGTGTTACCAAGAAAGTCCTCGACTTGATCGAGAACTTGGCGAAAGACGACGCCGAGGCCTATCAGAAGTTCTGGAACAACTACGGAACTGTTCTCAAAGAGGGCATCCATTTCGATTCCGATTGTCGTGATCGGTTGGCGAAACTGTGTCGATTCGCCAGCACGAAATCTGAATATACGAGCCTTGATGAGTACATTGAGCGTATGCCAGAGGACCAAAGCGAAATCTACTATGTTATCGGTCCCACTCAAAATGCGGTCGAAGGTAGCCCCCACATTGAAGCGCTGAAGAAGCGAGACTTCGAAGTGATCTACATGACGGACCCCGTCGACGAATGGGCTGTCGAAGCCATTGGAACCTACCAAGAGAAGAAACTGACTTCGGCCATGCGGGCGGACTTGGATCTCAACAAAGAAGAATCCGAAGAGGACAAGAAAGAGCGCGAGGTCCGCGATGAGGGTATGAAACCTCTGGTTGAGAAGATGCAAACAAAGCTCGCTGATTTGGTGAGTGAAGTGCAGGTTTCTCATCGCCTCACTGATTCCCCTGTCTGCCTTGTCGTGCCTGAAGGTGGGGTGCATGCACACATTGAGAGACTCTTGCGCGCACAAAACAAGGACATGCCTCAAGCCAAGAGAATTCTGGAGATAAACCCGGACCACGCCGTCATCAAGAAGCTCAGTCGGATGTGCGATCTTGAGGCCGAGGAATCGTCTATCGGCGAGTGGATCTATCTGCTCTACGATCAGGCATGCTTAGCTGAAGGCAGTCCAATCGCAGACCCTCCAAGTTTTGCCAAACGCATGAGCAAGCTCATGGGGGAAGCGCTGGGCTAACGAGGACGGGATCGGATTGAGATCAGTATCGCTGTGGTAGCGTCAGATCACTGCTGGAAATGAGGGTTTCAATCCGACCGTCTGGGTGCGCAATTTTCAGATAGCCTTCGGCTGTGAGACCCAAGATTGTGGCTGTGATGTCGTCGCCGTTCTTGGTGAATGTCAAGGAACGACCCGGCATTCGGCTGCGCTCGAGCCATGAAGAAATGAGATCTTCTTTGCCGGCGACAGCGGCATTGAGCCAGCCCAAGATGGCGCAAAGTGCTTCATTGCGTTCAGGAGCGGTCTGTTTTTCGATGGCAACTGAAGTCGCTTTATTAAGTAAATCGCCGGCGAATTGAGTCTGGCCCAAATTCACTCCTATGCCGACAATCCAACCTTGGCATCCTTGGGAAGATGCCGTCGATTCAACCAAGACACCAGCGATCTTCCTGTGCCCAACCAAGACGTCATTGGGCCACTTGAGATGGGCATCCAGTCCAAGATCTTGCGCCAAGTAGTTTTGGATGGCGACACAAGGCAAAAAAGGCAGAGGGGTTATGGGGAGTGAGTCCAAGACGACGAAGCTAAACCAAAGCCCGTCAGATTTTTTGGATTCCCAGACCCGCCCGTTTTGGCCGCGACCGGCAGTTTGTTGATCACTGAGAAAAATATCACCGTTTCTTGTGCGCCCAGCGTGCAATTCTTGGTGTGCCCAGGAATTCGTCGAATCAACGGACGCTCGGTATTGAATGCGGCCGCCAATGGGTAGGTCAGCAAAGAGGTTTTCGATGTCTTGGATGTCCATCCACCCATCTTGCCGGTGAAGTCGCTCGTTGTCCATGGTGGGAAGAGATTCCCCGGACGAACCACTCGGGGAACGGCTGATCGAAGAGAACTGTTGATCAGCGTCGGACGTCAGTCCGGCATTTCTTTTTTTCTTGCACCCGACAATGGTTGCGAAGCGAATGGGAGCGTTGGACGTCAGTCCGGCATCTTCGCTTCAAGAAAAAGCCCCGCCAAGAACCAACGCGAACTTAGTAAATCAAAGCAACGCCGAGAACTGCGCAGAGAGTTCCAATGAGAATACGAATTGGTACCGCTTCCTTGTCTCGCCAAGCCGTGAGTGGGACCAAGAAAACAGGAGCCAAGGACAAGACGGCACCGGCAACCGCTGGTTTGCATGTGGCGATGGCAACCATCATGGTGAAGATGCCGAGAAAGGTACCAATAAACACCGGCAGAGCGGTCAACTTGAGGATGTTCTTGTTGCTTAGAATGGCAAAGGCGGCCCGTCCCCTTTTGACCAAGAGCAATCCCAGCAACATGCCAACGAACGCCCCAGTAAGGCGTATCATGCCGGTATGGATGGGATGGCTGTGCATCGTCGCGTCTTTGGCAATGAGGATGCCTGCGGCTTGGCAAAACGCTGCACAAAACCCCCAACACAAACCCGGTACCCAATCTCTGTTCTTGGCACTTCCTTGGGACTTTTGGTTTCGTGTAACATCCATGACCGCAAGGATGACGATGACTACGCCCAAACTCTTGGTCATCGAAAGTGCTGCTGATGGCGAAAAAAGGCCGTACGCCAAGAGTAGGACTGGGTGAGTTGAGTGAATGAGGGCTGCTTGCTTGGGACCCAACTTGATGATGGCCTGGAAGAAGGCGTAGTCGCCTATTGCCATGCCAATGATGCCCGAGATGAATAAGCTGAGTGCGGCTGTGGAAGTTGGCAAGGCGTAGTCGCCAACAAAGTAGAAACCAGCGCTAAACACAATGAAGACAATCGTGCCTAGAAACGCCTTGAACAAGTTACACGCCAAAGATCCATATTGGTCCAAGGCACGCTGAAAAAGCAAGATCGAAACGGCCCAAGAAAGTGATGCTGCGACTCCAGCGAGCCCACCAAGTGTTTCAATCATGGGCGGCGTGGGTCAAGGGCATTGATTTCCACGCTTTCTTTGGCATCGGCAGCAAGGTCACTCTTGAAGCCAATAAGGGCTTTCTGCCATGTACCGTAGCATGGATTGGGCAAGATGAACCATCCGCGACCCCAAAGAGGGCCAGAAGAAGTTTCTGATGCCAACCGGGCCTGCGAGTCGACTCTGGCGGCAGAGGAAAAATCGGCGAAGTCATCGCCGATGAGCATGACGATGCGATGAGTCTTGGCGATCAACTGTCGCCGTGATCCTTTGTCGGACTTCCATTGAGGTTTTTCGCCTTTCATCAATACGGTGTCGATGTTCTTGTTCAAGGGAAAACCGTACAGTGCGAGATTCTTTCTGGTGACAGCCTCCAAGTCCGCGGTACGGTTTGTGACATAGAAGATCTCAATGCCGAGTCGAGTGGCATGGGCCAAGAACGCCCTGGCTCCAGGTACTGGTGAGGCATCAGCTTGGTCTACCCACGCTTTCCAGTTCTTGGAGGAATAGGTTTCCTTATCGAGTATGAGTCGCGCTTGAAACGGAGAGTTGTCGAGAACGGTTTCATCGATGTCAATAACGATGGCTGGATGTTTTTTTGAACGCTCTGGGTCGGCAGCTTGTTCCAGTGCGGCAGTCCAGTTCTTGTCCGCGACCAATCTTCCCAGGACGTCGTCAGCGCAATTGAAAGCCTGACGCGCGTGCGCGCGCCATTCAACCGCATTCTGAACCCAAAGCGTGGCGTCAAAAGTACGGTGTTGTGCCCGCGTATCGCCCGTATTCGATTGCCATGACAGAGCAAAGAAGAGCAACCCCAAGATGAAAACATATTTTGACATGATCTTGCTCCGTAGGCGATGGACCTAAGACCGAATGACTCGATAGTCTCGTTTCGAGGTCGGAGGTCGTCGACTCCAAAGGATAGACAGGAGTGGGATCAGCGCAAGTGATTTTTGAGACGGCCAAGAGACCGATCAAATTCGCGATAGGTCTCTTGACTTATGGTCTTCTTGCCGAACAGAGCATCGCAGAACGTTTGGGCAACAAAACGGATGGAATCGCCATGTTTTGCATGTTCCATTGAAAGCCGTTCGGCGTGTTCTCGCGGTGTTTCTTGCGGTGCGCGCTGGCTGCGCCATCGGGATAACTGTGCCTGCCAAGTATCATATCTACTGATGACAAGTTCTCGAGAATTGGTGGGCACAATATCCTCAGGACTTTGGGGGAATTTGTAGTTTTGAGGCAGTGGGAAAGCGTTGTCTATTTCGATGTTCTTTCCTCTGCGTGGTGCGATTCGCGGGCGCTTCATGAAGGCAGCCACCAAGAGGACACCGACAGCTCCAAAGAAGACCATGAGCGCTCGGGTATTGTTGTATTCGGTGGTTACCGCGCTCCAGAGACGACTCACTCCATATTGTTTCTTGGATTGCCCATCAGTCTTTTTAGCTGTGGACGTATTTGGAATCGCGACTGTGGTTCCGTCGCCGCGAAGTTCCCCGCGTTTCTCAACGAATCCCGTTGCGTCAAGAACCTGCCATCCAAGGCTTGACTCGTCAAAAAACTCAACCCAAGCGTGAGCGCTATTGTTGTGGATCAAGAAACACTCTTCTTCTGCGTCCCATTTCATGCCCAAATAACCCTGGACTATACGTGATGGAATCCCGGCTGCCCGCAAGAGAAGACACGCGGACGCCGCGAAGTAGCCACAGTCACCGACTTTTGTTCGCTTGAGAAAGTTCTTTAAATGGGTGTCTCCTCTTCTGCGTTTCTCATGCCAGAAAATTTTGACATCGTAGACAAATGACGTCTCATAGAACTTCTTCAGTTTCCTAATCTTGTTTCCCAAAGTTCGAGACTTGCCGAACACCTCGTCCGCCAATTCACGAAGGTCGAAGCCAATTTCCGCGGTTGATGGGAAGACCAAGTGGACATCCTTGGGTCTGTCGTTCTTGGAGCTTTGATTCCAGGGGCGCAGATTGTGGGTGATTGCATACTCGATGCGATCTCCCTGGGGATATGAAGGTTTCTGATCGGCGCCAAATGCTGTGAGTTCTCCTCTTTCGCTAACGCCCAAGCTGATATTTTGAGCTTCGGTTTCAATGATAGAAACGGAGGCGGCCTGGTAGGGAACCGGAATGAGGGACGTGATCGGGGTCACGCGTTCCAACTCGTAAATCTGGACGATTCTCGTATTGCGGACGGGCATGAGCCTCACGCGCCCAACGTTGGGATTCGCCTTGAAATTCTTGTTCGGTACTTGGTGCCATGTGGCACCACCATTCGAGACAATTGCCAAGGCCTTCATACGCCAATGGGTGCTAGCATCAATTCTTGCCAACAGGGGTGGCAGCACAGGCTTACCAGTTGCGGCGTCTCGGATTCGCACTCTATAGGCTTCCATGTCGTCTTCTCGGAGTCTGCCGAAATCGGAAAGGTCCAAAGTCGGATTCCAACCGATGGTTCGCCCATCATTTCTCGTGGCCACCAAGTTGCCCCAGGTGCTTCCAGTTTCGCCTATGAAATGGCGACTCGTGGCTTCGCCGACGACGAAAATGAGAAGAGCTATGGCGAGAGTTGACCAAATGAGCCCAGCACCTTGGCGCAAGTACAATCTGGGGCGGGCCGAAAAAGCGTGTATGTCAAAAAGCTGGTGTCGAATGGGAGAGGCCATGAAGAAGAAAAATACGAATGATACGGCCCAATAGAGACCGTTTGGGCGGCTGTCAACCAAGCCGATTGCCAAGGCTCCAAAGGAGAGGGCATCATGTAGACGATAGGTCTGAACTTGGAATAGGAAAAAACCAGAGGCCCAACTGGTCAGCAAGATGATGGCCACCTCCTGCCCGATGCCAACATTGAGGTCGATGCTCTCGGAAATAAAATGCCATCCTGTCGCTCCGATAAGCACGGCAATTCCCACCAACATGAGGCACACCAAGAAACTCTTGGCCGCACTCTTCGGCCAGGGTCTGGACCGCAGGAATCTAGCAAGTGCTTGAGGGGTCATGGCCCACAAAGCGAGAAGAGGCCCATCGATCCATGGACTTTCCCAAGTACTGATAGCGGCGAGGAATAGAACCAAGATCGCACTCATGGCAGCATCGAGAAGAAAGAGCCTCATTTCCGCGCTGTTCGCATAGACGAAAGGTGACTGGTAATTCTTCATGCCACTTGCTCCGCGTCCTTCGCAGGCCATCCGATCCAAACATGAGGGATGCCATCAACGCAGTCTCCTACTGGCGTGTTGACGAAGGGTTCGTCTCGCGGTGACGGCAAGACCGCGACAATGACGTGGTGGCCCAGGTTCGTCAATTGCCGCATGATAGCGTTAGATTGTTGTCGATGAGGGTGATTGAGCGTGGTGATGACACAGATTTGCGATTCCAATTCCACACGGTCAAAAAGGGACCCAAGCATGATCGGTAGCGTTAGGGACGGGCTCAGAGCCACATCTGCCAGTCGTTCCATGAGCGTAAACATGTGTTCAATGGAGTGACCGGATCGAAGGTAACCCGATTCTGTGACGTCTGTGACAAGAGCGACTGTCTCTCCACACTTATTGGCACGATGGGCGAGTGAAGCCGCCAACCTGGCGCCCTGATCGAGGATACCCACACCGACACCCGGGGCGTCGACACTGACATTGCGGTCGATGACGATGACGAGTCCGCCTTCGGCTTCGGCGAGGTTCTCCCTAACGACGAGTGAGTCGCGCCTGGCACTCTGTTTCCACAAAATGCGGGACCTCGGGTCTCCATGACGGTATTCCCGGACGCTCAGGAATTCGTTGGATGAACCGATGCGCCGATGTTGCTCTGTGACTCCTAGACGGCTCAATCCTGAAGCGAGGAGCAAACTCTTAGGAATGGGGTGAATACTTGGCAAGACGATGATTTCGTTGTCGGTTTGCAGCTTGCGTCGGCACTCGAAAAGGCCAAACGGGTCGCTGACCCTGAGCAGTGCGGTACTCGCTCGATAGCGCCCGCGATTGAGTTCGCAGCGTACGTCATACTTGCGTTCCGTGTGGGTGCCGGGATCAAGCTCTGACGAAAAAAGAAGACGTTTACGAGACGATGGCGCCACTGTCGGCCATTCGCTGAATCGAGCGTGCGCATGGCGCTTGAGGCTCTTGTTCTCTAAGGTAATCCTGACTTCAATACTGTCTCCTTCAAAGATGCGGCCAGGGCACCTTTGGTTGAGAACGATGGAACGTGCTGCGCTTCGAACAAACCAATTGAGGTAGAGCGTGAAACAGATGAGCATCAATCCAAATGCCGCCGTCGACGCGGAGTCTTTCTTCAGACCGGCAATCACGGAGATGAATCCGATCACAGTAAGGACCCAACCGGAGCCACAACTTGGAGTTACGGATTCGCGCATGGCACCTCAGTTGGACAACTTTTGAGACGTTGTTGGCACGGGGACGCTGGCAATGATCTCCTTGACCAGGTCGGGCATGGAACCCCCTGCGTATTCCATTCTGACATCAGCAATGAGCCGGTGGCTCAGAACGGATTCCGCGACAGCCTTGACATCATCTGGACTGACATAACTGACTCCAGCGAGATAGGCCCATGCCTGGGCGGTCTTCATCAGAGCCAAACTGCCTCGTGGGCTGAGTCCAAGTCGGAGTCCATCATGCTGACGTGTGGCGTTAGCCAGGTCGACAATGTAAGTTCGCATCTCCGCTGAGACAGTCACTTGCGCCGAGTCGGTTTGGCATTGAGCTAGGGCCGTGGCACTCATGACGGGCTTCAGTTCATCAATCGGCTCAATCAGTTGATGGCTTTCCAGGATCCGAGCTTCGCTCACGCTGTCAGGATACCCCAGGTCAATGCACAACAAGAAACGATCAAGTTGCGCTTCCGGAAGTGGATAGGTGCCTTGCAGTTCAATGGGGTTTTGCGTCGCCATGACAAAGAAGGGCTGTGCTAAGATTCGAGTTTCACCATCGACAGAGACCTGACCCTCGCCCATTGTTTCCAAGAGGCTGGATTGAGTCCGGGGGCTGCTCCTGTTGATTTCATCAGCGAGCAAGATGTTGGTGAAAACGGGACCGGGTACGAATTCGAAATGGCGTTCTGCTGGATCGTAGATCGATACACCGGTGATATCACTGGGAAGTAGATCTGGAGTGAACTGTATGCGCCTAAATTCCAGGTCCAAGGATTGGGCAACGGCTCGTGCCAAGAGGGTTTTGCCGACTCCGGGAGCGTCCTAGATCAAGAGATGACCTTTGGCAAGAAGCGCAGTGAGCGTGAGTTTGATCGCCCGTTTGTGGCCGAAAAATACACTGGAGATGTTGTCGGCCAGGGCATGCAGAGATTGTCGTGATTCTTCCATGCCGCATAGTCTAGGCACCCGAGTCGAAAGGAGCAAGAATCTGTTGATTCAATCCGGCCAGTTCATCTTGTTGGCATACATTTCAACGCTAAAGATTGTCTCATGTTCATACTCTTTGCCGGTTTTCTTGAACCAGGCTCGTTCTACAACCGTTATTAACGGTTCGAATTCCATTTCTGCGGGCATGGCCGTCGGATCGGCAGCGATTTCATGATAAGCACTCCGACCGCTGGCGACGGCGACGCAGCGGCAATACAGGAAGAGATCTTCGTATTGCCCGCAGACTCCAGCATGATAGGCGTAACTCTGGCCATCAAGTTCATAGAGGAATCCGCTCAAAATATCGTCAAAGGCGATTATTTCTTGTTCCGGCTGTTCTGAGAGGGCTCGGACTAAGGGAGCCGTAACGAAGTCATCTTCGCCGTCGCCATGCTCAAGGGCCATTTGTTCCTTGTCGAGCAAGGAAATCAGGGCCCAAAATTCATCCTGCGTCATCTATTTCTCCCCTTTGATGTCCGATGCTATGACGACTCGGTCCCGAAAAAAAGTGGCGAGGTCGTCTCCACCATGCGGTGGACAAGGAAAGTGAACGAATGCTCTATTCATGGTTTTGGGTAAAAACCCGGCCCGAAGAGCCTAATCGACGTTTTCACTGTTAATCTTTCATGAATACCCTTCCTGAATGGTCCATTTTGTCAAGGGCATCATGGGGGGCTTCCGATAGCTGTAGAGCGTGGGGAGCCCACCTCTCCAGGACACAGGAGAGCCCCTCATGTCAGAAAATGAAAAAAACGGCCAAGGGTCGGTGTTGGACGAATTCGGTTTCGATCTTGTCGCCGATCTTGAGCGTCAGTCCATGGACAGCATTCGCAAGCTTCGCGCCCATGAGCGCCTGGAAGTGCGGCTGAACATTGTCGTCCGGCCCGGCAACGCCAGTGACATGAGCAGATTTCAGGCCAAAGGGTTGACTGGAGATTTGTCGGAAGGGGGAACAAGAGTCTTGCTCCCTGTACCGCTTACACCGGGCGACATCTACCGCGTCGAATTTGATAAAGAGCAAGTTGACTTGCCCATGGTCTTCGCACGCTGCATGAGGTGTCGTCTTGTCCGCGAAAATACTTTTGAAGCCGGGTTAGCGTTCTTCAACAAGATTACCTTGGTGGGGATGCACGCGAAGTGAGTCAGACGAAGGAAAGCACTCGAACCCAACCCAACGTTGAGCCATGTACCGAAGACTCAGATCGCAAGCCGCCGAGATTCGAAGACGTGACGCGCAGGATTTCTGCACTGAGCGGAGGGGAAGTTGGCGAGGGGCGCTATTACAACACTGCGCTCCGAGAATTGTCGGAGTTCTTCTCCAGTCCCTATGTGGCCATGGAAGTTTCTGGGTCGACCCAAAACGCGCATATCGAAATCGGTGGAGACGGCAAGAACGGCGAGTTCTGGAAAGACATTCTTCAGGACTTCATGGGAGAAACTCTGGCTGGGAGCGCCCGCGCGCGATTCAAACTTCTCGAGGCTGAAGGACGCCCCATTAAAGCCGCGATGCTTGCAGCTCCCCTGTGGGATGGAGCCGGAAACAAGGTTGGGTGTGTTGTTTGTGCGACCGAAGTTCAAAACAAGCTTGACGCCAGATTTCGTCTCTCTCAATTGGAGAGGTTAGCGATCTTCCTTGCGTTATTCAGTAAGTCCCAAGGATCGGAACAAGCAACGACAAAAGATGAAGCGAGTGGCGCCGGCGCCGATGCACTCGCTCGGGTGTCTGGATACTGCTCGCAGACCGAACTCGCCTTCGCAATCACCAATGGGATCCGCGGGCGCACGGACTGTGACCTCGTGGCCTTGGCGCTCGTGAACGGCCACGCCGTTAAGATGCTCTCAATTTCAGGCGCCGATGACGTCAAGAAGAAGAGTCCTGGCGTCAAGGCCATGCTTGCTGCTTTTGAAGAATCGCTGGACGCCAAGATGCCCGTTGTCTGGCCCGAAGGACGAGATTGGCTTGACCAGCAGGAATCTCCGCGAAACCACAGGCTCCATGCCCAGTGGTCGGTGGCGGCCGGTGGGAGCCACGTGGCTTCGATTCCACTGATGAAGGACGATCAATGTGTGGCCATCTTGGGCATGCGTCGTCCAGGTGGTGAACCATTCGACCCAGAACAAATTGCCAATCTGCAGCAAACATGTAGCAGTTACGCGCCCGCATTGAATCTCGTGGATAGAGCCAATCGTGGTTTGGTCCGTCACGCCTTTTGCAGTGCGTCTCAGGAATTGAAAAACTTCATAACTCCGAGGTTCTGGTTTTCAACTTCTTGGAAGCTCGCGGTCTTGGGCCTCATTTTGTGGGTCGCATTTGGCAGCGTGGATTACCATGTACCCGCGGCGACCGTTCTGCAACCCGGCGTGAAGTACCATCTCGCAGCGCCGAACGACGGCGCACTCGAAGCGTCGTTGGTACGAGCGGGCGACAAAGTCGAGAAGGGGCAAGTGCTTTGCCGATTCGACACTAAAGAACTGGCCATGGAAGAAGCGCGCCTGGCGGCCGAAATTGCGGTTGTCCGTTTAGACGAAAGACGATTCCTCGCGGAAAACAAGGCCGTGGAAGCTGGCTTGGCGATAGCAAAGGCAAAGAGCCTTGCTGCCAGCCTTGCGATTGCTCGCGACAAGATTGAGGGCGCAACGATTCGTTCACCCATGGACGGTGTGGTCCTGTCTGGGGATCTGAATGCACGTGTCGGGGACGCGATCCAACGAGGAGAAACGCTCTTCGAGATTGCGCCAACAGACGGTTGGGTTCTTGAAATCAAGATCGATGAGAAAGACATTGGACTTCTTGGCGACGACCCGCATGGAGAATTCTCCTGCCACGCTCGTCCTGAAGAGAAACGGCGAATACGAATCGACCGAATTCGACCTATGGCCGAACAATCCAAGAACAAGAATGTCTTCGTCGCCGAAGCTCTGATCGACGCACCTGCGTTTTGGATGAAAACGGGAATGGAAGGAATGGCAACACTCGATGCCGGACATCGACGTGTATGGTGGGTCGCGTCCAGGCGCGCCATCGAATGGCTCAAGATGAATTTTTGGTTATGACGGAAACGACTGAGGAAACCCCAGCGAGAAGTCCACTTGCAGAGCGCCTTAGCTCGGCTCATGTCGATTTTCGTCAAGACTTAGAGGTCAGTCGCCACGTCCACGGAGGGCTGCCTCAGTACATCATTCGCGATCCCATGACATTCTCATCACACCGAGTTTCACGGCGTGATTACTTAGTTCTTATTCGCATCGACAAGAGACTGGCCCTGCAAGAGATCTTCGAGTCCATTGTAGGAGATGGATTGCTGGGTGAAAAAGATGAGGAACTCTTCTACGAGTTTGTCATCTCACTACATCGCCTGGGTTTTCTCGATCTGCCGATTCCCGACGAAAAAATGCTCTTTGAACGCCACATGGCACGAAAATCGGCCGAGAAGATGCAGAGGCTCATGTCGGTCTTCTTCATGCAAGTTCCTATTTGGAATCCCAACCGGTTTCTCGAAAAGACCTACGGAGTCGCTCGCGCTCTTTTCTCGTTGCCGGCATTCGTGATCTGGGTTCTTCTCCAGGCTATCGCGCTTTGGTTGGCATGGCAGAACTTTGATGAATTGACACAACCTTTGGGGCAAGTGCTGATCGTCGAAAATGTGCCGATTCTGTGGACGACTTTGGTGGGATTGAAACTCATCCATGAGTTCGGCCATGCGTGGGCGTGCAAGCGATTTGGCGGCTACGTGCCTGAAATGGGAGCGTACTTCATAGTCTTCACTCCTTGTGCCTACGTCGATGCCACCGCAGCTTGGGGATTCTCGAAGAAATTCGAACGACTAGTTGTCAGCTTAGCTGGTATGTACTTCGAACTGGCCATCGCCGCCATCGCCGTCGTTGTTTGGTGCATGGCAGATTCAGTCGTCGTCAAGTCAGCGTGTTACAATGTCATCTTCCTCGCAAGCGTTGCGACTCTCGTATTCAATGCGAATCCCATGATGAAGTCTGATGGCTACTTCGCACTTTCTGATGTGCTCGAAGTGCCCAACTTGCGTCAACGCGCGACGGCTTATTCCGCCAGTGTCTTTAAGCGAATGTTCTTTGGTACGCCTAAACCCAAAGACCGTGCGAACAAAGCTACTAAGCTCATCTTTCTGGCCTACGGCGTCTCATTACCATCTTATCGAGCCGGCGTGGTCCTCGGTATCTCCATGGGCATCGCTGCTAAACTGTTTGTTGTTGGCATGGTCTTGGGGATCACATATATCGCCATGGAGATCGTCAAGGTTTCCAAGAAACTATTCTCGCTCTTCTTCTTTTCTGCTGAGACTCAAGCCAAACGTTGGCGAGCGGCGACTATTGGTGTCGCGGTCATCACGTTTCTTCCTCTTTCGTTGGTTGGTGTGCCATTGCCTGGGGGAATCGCTGTGTCGGCAGCAGTTCACGCTGAGAAGGAATTTGTCTTGCGAGCCGAGTCGGGTGGATTCCTCCGTTCGCTGGATGTCCAAAATGGTGATCTTCTGCGCCAAGGACAACAGATGGCGACACTCGAGTTTCCTCATCTTGAGGAGCGTCTCATCGATGCACGGGCTGCGTTGGAGACTGTAAAGCTTCGTTTGCGGGCCGCTGAAGTCGTTAACGCCTCCGGTGCAAGACAGGCCACAGCACGCTTGGCCGCCAGTCAGACGGAGCTTGACGCCCTAAATCAGAGGAAAAAGAAGCAGACAATCTTGGCACCGATAGATGGAGTCTTTGTTTCTCCAGACGGAAGGCCCTCTTTGGGAACGTGGTTTCCCAAGGGCAAATCGTTGATGCGCATTCACAGTGGGCAGATTGAAGCCCGGACTTTCTTGACAGAGGAGCAATTCGCTCTCGCCCGTCCTCGGGTTGGGGATCCGATTTTGTTTCGCTCAACCAGGGACAGTGACACCCTCGTCACCGGCGTCATAAGTCGTGTGGTGAAACGCGCAGACAAGGCAATAGGCGAGCCCGGACTGACACAATTTGGCGGTGGTGACATCGCTGTTGACCCCATGATGAAGAGATCGCAGAAACCCTACTTTTTTGTGGTCTGCCTTCTTGATCAAGAAGTTGGGGGTGATCTTCACGGCGGTAGTGGCCGTGTTTTTTTTGAAGGCGATTCTGAGACTATCGGGCGCAAACTGTGGCGCTCAGCAATCAATTTGTCGAATCGACTCCGCCATGGATCTCTATGATCGCATGATCGGTGGAGGGGCGCATTGCGAATAAGGGGCGTTGATGCCTCGATTGGTTCGGACTTGGACCGAAGGGAAGAAGGCAAAAAATGAAATATTTGACCGTATTCGTGGCGGCCATGGTGCTCCTATCGATGGCGCCCAGTCAGGCGGACGAAATTGCTCTCCAAGGTGTCTTAAGACCCTGGCGGACAATCGTTCTGCGGTCAGCGGCGGATGGCATTATCGATGAAGTTCATTGCGAACGTGGCGATATCGTGAAAAAGGGTGATATTGTCGCGACACTCGAGTTCAAAGTGGAGCGGGCGAACCTTGAAATTGCTCGAGCCAAAGCGGAAGGCAAGGCCGATTTGGCCTGGGCCCAGGCCGATCTTTCGTACAAGAAGATTCTTGCCGCCAGAAGTCGGGAGTTGTTCCAAAAAGGTGTCACCAACAAGGAGCAGCTTGACGATGTCGAGAATTCGGAGAGGCTCGCTGCGATTCGAGTGAATCAGGAAGAAGAGGCACTCTTTCGTGCGGATCTTGAATATCAAAGATCGCAAGCAAGTTATGCCCTTCGAGAAATCAAGGCACCCATCGGTGGCGTTGTCGTGGAACGTTTGCGGTCCGGAGGAGAAATGGTGACCCGGAGCGTCGATAGCCCCATTGTGCGAATCGCTCAGATGAATCCCTTGGCGGTGGATGTCATCGCTCCTGTGGCTCTATTCTCAACAATTCATGCCGGCATGGAGACGATTGTCATTGCTGAGTCACTAAATGGCAGACACATCAAAGCCAAAGTGAAGACCGTCGATCGAGTGGCGGATGCGGCCAGCGGCACATTCGGCTTCCGCATCGAAATTGAAAATCCAAAAAACGAACTACCAGCAGGACTCAAATGTCGTGTTCTGATTCCGCAGAAATGACTGAGGACTCTGCATCCAATCATTGATTTGCAGGTCCCATAGGGATAACCATGAACTTTCTCAAGAAGCTTAAGAAGATACTCACCGAACGTAAGTCCAGCGTTTCGCCCGCCGAAGAAGAAGACGAACCTTCGTTGAGCATCGAAAGCCTTGAGCCGCGCATCATGTTGAGCACGACTTGGATCGACGCAGATGCTCTGCAAATGGATTTGGACGTTGATGGCGTCGAGGCGGATGCCGATGCAGACGACGCCCTTATTGGCGGAATCGTCGACGGAGACCTTGACCTCGACTTAGGTGCGTCTGATCAAGACAGCGGCGGTTTGTTCGGTGACCTTGAAACTGACCTCTTTCAGGCCGGTCCCAAGGCTGACGAAGCGGTGGATCCCGTTGCCGATGTTGTTCAGCCGTTGACCTTGGATGCTGGACCTTCTTCCGTGAACGAGGAAGGAACAGTTGATACGACGGACAGTCTTGGTGCAGAAAACCAAGATCAAGTTGGATCAAATCAAGATAGTCAAGGAGACCCTATCACGTTGGATGAACAGGAAAGTGATCCGGAAACGAATCCGGGTTCTTCCGACGCAGACACAACCGGGGGAACATCGGCGATAGCGGCGGAAGAGGGTGAGTCGGATTCTGGCATGATCTACACGTCGTCCACTGCGGCTGACGCCGGCGGAAGCGAAGGGTACGTTGTGCCAGTGACGGTTGATGCCGGTCTTGATCTCATCGTTGATGAGAACGATGTTGTTCAACTGGACGGCACCGGTGTGAGTGCCGACGGACAAAATCTGACCTACACGTGGTATCAAACATCGGGACCGGCGGTCACGCTTAACGATCCCAACGCTGAAGATCCGAATTTCACCGCCCCTGAAGGTTTGGTGAATTCTGAGATCACGTTCATGTTGCAAGTCTCCGACGGTACGAGTACATCTTCGGACACGATCTCCATTACAATCAACGCTGATGACGATGCTCCCGTTGCGGATGCGGGGATTGATCAAGTCGTCGCTGAAAACGACATAGTCTTTCTGAACGGTGGCGGTATTGATCCAGAGGGTCAGGGTTTGACATTCCTTTGGGTGCAGACTTCCGGACCCGCAGTTGTTCTCGACGACCCAACAGCTTCGACGCCGAGTTTCACCGCTCCAGAAGGACTGGTGAATTCGACAATTACCTTTGAAATGCAAGTCTCGGACGGTGTCAATACATCGTTGGATAGCATGAGTATCGTTGTCAACGCAGACAATGATGCTCCAGTTGCTGATGCCGGGCCCAATCTGGCTACCAATGAAAACGAAATTGTCCAGCTGAGCGGCCAGGGAATTGATCCTGAAGGTGAAGGCCTAACCTATGCGTGGGTTCAAACGTCAGGGCCCGCTGTCACCCTCGACGATCCCCTTGCCCCGAACCCGACGTTCTCCGCTCCAGAAGGACTGGTGAACTCCGATATTGTCTTTGAGCTTCAGGTGAGCGATGGGACGAACATCTCGTCGGACTCCATTACTGTCACGGTCAATGCCGACAATGATGCCCCTACGGCAGACGCAGGCCTAGATATTTTGGTCGAAGAGAATGCCCCGGTTCAACTTGTCGGCAGTGGTACAGATCCGGAAGGCCAGGGCCTTACATACACTTGGGTCCAAGTCTCTGGACCGACGGTTGTGCTCGATGATCCTAACGGCGGAAGCCCGGTCTTCACCGCTCCAGATGCCGTGGCCAACGTCGACATCACTTTTGAGTTGCAAGTGTCCGATGGGACCAACACGTCCTCGGACACGGTTGTCATCACAGTCAATGCCGACAACGACGCGCCCAGCGCGAGTGCTGGATTGGACCTGACAGTCAATGAAAACGACACAGTGCAGTTGAGTGGTGTGGGCACAGACCCTGAAGGCCAAGGGTTGACCTACACGTGGATCCAAACATCTGGTCCGCCGGTTGTTCTTAACGATGCCAGTGCTCCCAATCCCACTTTTTCTGCTCCAGAAGGACTTGTTAACTCCCAAATCTCTTTTGAACTTCAGGTTTCCGATGGTGTCACTGTTTCTTCGGACACGATGAACATCACCGTCAATGCCGACAACGACGCTCCCAGCGCGAATGCAGGCTACAACCAAACAGTCAACGAAAACGCATTCGTGCAGTTGAGTGGTGGTGGTTCTGATCCAGAAGGGCAAGGTCTCACCTATACGTGGGTGCAAACATCGGGGACTCCTGTATCCTTGAGTGACCCGAATGCGGCGAGTCCGAGTTTCACGGCGCCTGAAGGGCTGGTGAATTCGCAGATTACGTTTGAGCTCCAAGTTTCAGACGGTGTTTCCACTTCGTCCGATACTGTTACCCTGACCATCAACGCCGACAACGACGCCCCTAGCGCCAACGCCGGGGTTGATCAAATTGTCGATGAGAACGACGTCGTCCAGTTGGTCGGAACGAGCGTGGATCCTGAAGGACAAGGACTGACCTACACATGGGTGCAGACGTCCGGAGTTCCCGTGGTCTTGGATGATATTAGCGCGTCTAGCCCCACTTTTACTGCTCCCGATGGCTTGGTGAATTCAGAAGTGACATTTGAATTGCGGGTTTCTGATGGTGTCAATGTGTCGTCTGATACCATGAGCATTACCATCAATGCCGACAATGATGCACCGATTGCTTCCGCGGGTATCGATCTTGTTGTCGACGAAAACGTCGCCGTGCAACTTGCTGGCACCGGGACAGACCCCGAAGGTCTTGGCGTGACTTATTCGTGGGTGCAAACCTCAGGACCCACAGTGGTCTTAGATGACCCCAATTCCGCGAGTCCCAGTTTTACGACTCCAGAGGGACTCGCGAATTCAGAAATTATCTTTGTGTTGCAAGTCTCTGATGGAGTTGTGACATCCTCGGACTCTATCACAGTCACAGTTAACGCTGACAATGATCTGCCTAACGCCAATGCGGGGCTGGATCAGATTGTTGGTGAGAATGATGTCGTTAGCCTGGCTGGTTCCGGGACCGATCCAGAGGGGCAGGGCCTTACGTACGCCTGGGTGCAGACGTCCGGCCCAACTGTGGTTTTGGATGATGCTTTCACCGCGAATCCCACGTTTACAGCTCCCGAAGGCCTGGTAAATTCGAACATTACATTTGAATTGCAAGTGAGCGACGGCGTGACCACGTCCGCCGACACGTTGACGGTGACCGTCAACGCTAATAACGACGCACCCAGCGCCGATGCCGGTGTAGATCAGTCGGTCGAAGAGAATGACGTTGTCCAACTATCAAGCGGAAGCTTAGATCCAGAAGGACAAGGGCTTAGCTACACTTGGGTTCAAACCAGTGGGCCGACCGTCGTATTGGATGACGTCTCCGCTGCAAACCCGACGTTTGTGGCTCCCGAAGGTCTGGTAAATTCAAGTGTCACTTTCGAGTTGCAAGTGTCTGACGGGACCAACATCTCATCTGACACGATAAATATTACGGTCAATGCTGATAACGATGCGCCGACTGCGAACGCCGGTGCCAACCAGTTCGTTAACGAGAATGAGCCCGTCCAGCTTGCTGGCGGCGGCACCGATCCAGAAGGGCAAGGTCTCAGCTATACTTGGGTCCAAACTGCAGGTCCCACGGTCACCTTGAATGATCCCAACGCTGCCAGCCCAAGCTTCACTGCTCCCGAAGGTTTGGTCAATTCCGTGATCACTTTCGAACTTCAGGTCTCCGATGGTGTGTTCATTTCAAGTGACACGATCGACGTTATCGTCGGTGCTGACAATGACGCCACAACCGCTGACGCCGGGGGCGACCAAATCGTTGGTGAAAACGACGTTGTGCTACTCTCGGGCACAGCGACGGATCCTGAAGGGCAGGGCCTTACCTACACCTGGATACAAACATCTGGTCCGAGTGTCACTCTTGATGATGCTAATGCCGCCACTCCGAGTTTTAACGCTCCCGAAGGGCTCGTCAATTCACAGATAACTTTCTTGCTGCAAGTTTCAGACGGCGAGAACATGTCGTCTGACACAGTCAACATTACCGTCAATGCCGACAATGATGCGCCAAGTGCCAATGCCGGCGTTGATCAACTGGCGAATGAAAATGAAGTCGTAACCTTGAGTGGTGCTGGTACTGATCCCGAAGGAAGGGGCTTAGCTTTCACTTGGGTACAAACGTCAGGACCTACGGTTACTCTCGACGATCCCAACGCAGCGAACCCTAGCTTCACAGCACCAGAAGGACTGGCAAGCTCAGACATTACTTTTGAATTGCAGGTAAGCGATGGTGTCAATACGTCCTTGGATACGGTGAGTGTGACTGTGAATGCGGACAACGATGGTCCCACGGTTGATGCCGGAGTGGATCAGATCGTCTCCGAGAACGACCTTGTTCAGTTGACAAGCAACGCCACAGATCCAGAAGGTGAGATCCTCACCTATACCTGGGTGCAAACTTCCGGCCCCGCAGTTGTCTTGGATGACGCCGCTGCCCCAAGTCCGACCTTCACAGCACCAGATGGACTGGTGAATTCGGTCATCACTTTTGAGCTGCAGATCTCCGACGGCACCAATGTTGCGACCGATACTGTCAGTATCACGGTCAATGCTGACAATGACGCCCCAAGTGCCACAGCCGGATCTGATCAAGTTGTTGACGAGAACTCTGTCGTCCAGCTCACCGGTGGCGGTCTTGATCCTGAGGGACAAGGTTTGACCTATACTTGGGTGCAAACCTCCGGGCCAAGTGTGAGCCTAGATGATCCTACGGCCGTCAATCCCACCTTTACTGCACCGGAAGGATTGGTCAATTCGGATATTGTTTTCGAGTTGCAAGTGAGCGACGGCACTTTTGTTTCTCTCGATACCGTGAGCGTCACTGTTAATGCGGACAACGATGCGCCAACTGCTGCGGCGGGTGTTGATCAGTCTGTCGGGGCCTCTGACCTGGTTCAGTTGGCCGGCAGTGGTGTAGATCCCGAGGGGCAAGGATTAACCTATACCTGGGTGCAGACCGCTGGCCCAACTGTAACTTTGGACGACACCAGCGCTCCTTCTCCCAGTTTTACCGCGCCGGCTGGGATGGCGAATACTGAGATCGCATTTGAGTTGCAAGTCAACGATGGTACGAACATATCCTCTGATACCCTAGTCATTACGGTTGGTGCCGATGTAAACGCACCGACCGCTGGAGCTGGCCCTGATCAAGTGGTTGCAGAAAACGACGTTGTCACGCTCACCGGGAGCGGCACAGATCCGGGTGGTGCCGGTCTTACGTATACCTGGGTGCAAACCTCGGGACCTTCCGTGACTTTGGATGATCCCAATGCGCCAAATCCGAGTTTCACTGCTCCTGAAGGACTGGTGAATTCAGAGATCACGTTCGAGCTCCAAGTAGCCGATGGCACGCTCACCTCGGTTGATACCATAAGCATCGTTGTAAACGCCGACAATGATGCGCCGAGTGCTGACGCTGGACCCGATCAAGCGGTCGCCGCTGGGGTTCCTGTCCAACTTGCTGGTTTAGGGGTTGATCCGGAAGGGCAAGCCTTGACCTATTCTTGGGTCCAAACATCGGGGCCAGTTGTGATTCTCGATGATCCCAATGCCGCAAGCCCGCAGTTCACCGCACCTTCAGGATACGTGAACACGGAAATCACGTTTGAGTTGGCAGTGAGTGACGGTGTGAATACTTCAGTAGACACGGTTCTCGTCGCTCTCAATAATGATGCTGCAGGTCTCAGCGCTGACGCTGGGGTTGATCTCTCTGTTAATGAGACTGAAGTCGTTCAGCTCGTTGGTGGTGGCAATGATCCCGGTGGTGCGGGATTGACCTACACCTGGGTGCAAACATCGGGACCCACGGTCACTCTCGATAACCCGAATTCGGCAAATCCCACCTTCACCGCTCCTGAAGGTCTGGTGAACGCGACAATTGGTTTTCAACTCCAGGTCAGCGACGGTAACGATCTTTCGTTGGACAACGTGAGTGTGTTGGTTAATGCGGACAATGACGCACCAAGTGCTGATG
>JAJRYU010000390.1 GCA_024275615.1 Planctomycetota bacterium | reverse complement strand
TGAGATTCAACGAGACTTAGACAGCGTTCGTGCTGAATTGGTGGCACCGATTCGTTGGCTCCCCGGTGCATTCTTGCTCCGGGTTCCTGTTCAAAGCGATGCATTGGAAGTGGCCTCAAACTTGGCAAGCCGAAGCCATGTGTCATGGGCAACACCCAACTGGCTGCGTTTCCTCGGGACAAGGGACTTTATTCCCAACGATCCTCTCTTCGGCAATCAATGGCATCTCAAGAATACCGGACAAGGTAGCGGCACCGTGGGGGCGGACATCAAGGCGCCGGCCGCTTGGGATTTGGCTACCGGCGCGGGCATGACCATCGCTGTGATTGATACGGGCGTGGAAAGCACTCATGCCGATATCGCCCAAGCACCCCTGGGATATGACCCTGTTCAAGGGGCAGGGGCCTTGGCTGGTAATGACATTCTGGGCCACGGCACTCGTGTAGCTGGTGTGGCAGCGGCCACAGGAAACAACAATCTGCAGGTTACGGGGGCTGCTTACGACGCGCAAGTTCTGCCCGTCAGCCTCCTCGATGGTACCGGCTTTGGTACGCCTACCGACGAGGCGTCTTGTTTTGTTTGGGCGACTGACAATGATGCCGATGTGATCACCAACAGTTGGGGTCCAGACGGAGTGCCTTTCCCATTGCCAATCCTAGTTGAGCAATCCTTCGCTTACGCCACAGGGGCTGGGCGCAATGGTTTGGGCTGCCCGATATTTTGGGCCGCTGGCAATGGCAACGAACCCATTGCAGCGGATCAATACGTGAGTAGCGTCTACACCATCGCTGTCGGCGCGACGGACAATTTTGACTTACGTGCGAGTTATAGCGACTACGGCATCGAACTCGACTTCATGGCACCTTCCTCCGGTGGGACTCGTGCTATCAGCACCACAGACCTTGGTGGTTCGACCACGCTCAATTTTGGTGGGACATCCTCGGCAGCACCCCTAGCTGCGGGTGTCGCAGCATTGATGCTCGAAGTAGCGCCAGGGCTCAATTGGGTACAAATCCGTGATCTACTTCGCGCGAGCGCCGACAAGGTCCAGATTACCGCGGCGAACTACAATGCCACGGGTCATAGTTTGACCTATGGATACGGTCGGATGAACGCCGAGCAGGCTGTGCAGGATGCAATCGCAACCTTGCCCGATCCTCTGCTGCTTTCGATTACGACGACGGGTATCGGCGACATCATTGTGGATCTAAAGAATATGGGTCCATTCAACATCTGGGTGATTGGTTTTTCTGCTCAGATTTTCAATCCTATCGGCTCAGGACCGATTTATGGTGTGGGGGCTGATTCACTACAGACCATTTTCATGCCCTACGGGATTATTCCATTTCACTACAGCGCGGACGCCAATGGCAACTTCTATTGGGGCGCCGTTGGGCTTCCTCCAGGTCTTACGCTCCAAGCTGTGGCTTTTGAAGTCTTGCCGGACTATTCATTCCGCCCCTCCAATGTCATCCAAGTGACTTTTTGATCGTCGCAGGAGAGCGCAGGCAAACACCGTGAATCATCCTTGATTTCGTTGTTTTTTGGCCTTGGGCTACGCGCATTGTCTGAAGATCCGTATCCTTGGAGCCGGAGGTCATGCGGATGATGCGCCGTTTTTGGATTCTATTGACAATCGGTTGCCTGAGTGCTTGCGGAGGTTCCAACCCAAATGAACCCGAAGAGCAGGTCGCAGCCGCTGAGTTCAAGCTCATTGACGCCTCGCCACTTAGTGGTCTCAATTTCCAGACAAGAAGCGGAAGCTCGCAACAGAACTTCATCTGCGAGGTCAAGTCCACAGGAGTCGGAGTCTTGGATTTCGATGGTGACGGGCTCCTGGACGTGGTTCTTGTCGGCGGTTCATCTCTCGATCGGGTTGGCAAGAGCGAGCCTGGTTTTGGCGTCAAGATTTTTCGGAACAAAGGCGGCCTGAAATTCGAAGATGCGTCCGCAGAAACGGGGCTCGACAAGATTGATTGGGGTTGGGCTTGCGCCCCTATCTGCGCCGATGTCGATGGAGATGGCGATGACGATCTGCTGGTTACGCAGATCGGACCCAACATCCTGTTGATCAATGACGGCGGAGTCTTTCAAGACAAGACAGCTGAACTCGGGTTGGCGGGTCAAAACTGGAGCACAAGTTCAGTTTTCGCCGACATCGACCGCGACGGCGATCTTGATCTATACGTGTGCAACTACCTTGCTTTTGATTTTGCCGATCCGCCGCGTGATGGTGATCCGGGATTTAGTTGCAAGTGGAAAGGCAGCGCGGTCATGTGTGGCCCCAAAGGGTTGCCGCCTCAGGCCGACGTTGTTTATAGCAATGATGGCCATGGCAGGTTCTCGAATGTCAGCGAACTTTGGGGCATCTCCAAACTCGAAAGGTCCTTTGGATTGGGTGTTGTCGCTGGCGATTTCGATCGCGATGGCAATTGCGAACTCTATGTTGCGAATGATGCAATGGCGAACTTCTATCTCAAGTTCGATGAGAAATCACAGCAGCTTGTCAACCTCGGCTGGGAGGTCGGTCTCGCCGTTAGTGAAGATGGGGCACCGCAAGCGGGCATGGGTGTGGATGCCTGTGATCTCAACGGTGACGGTTTTGAGGACATTGTTTGCACCAATTTCAGTGGTGAAGTAAACAACCTCTACGTCAGTGATGGCGGTGCGTTCTACTTAGAGTCCTCGGCAACGTCCGGCATTGCTTTAGGTAGCCTTGCTTCATTGGGTTGGGGCGTTGGTTTCCGCGATTTCAATCTGGACGGCATAGTTGACCTTTTTGTTGCCAATGGACATGTCTATCCTCAGGCGGCGAAACTCGGGACCGCCACCGACTATCGCCAATTCAACCAGGTGTACCTCGGGCAAGGCAATCTCCGTTTTGAGAGTCTGTCGCGTTTGACCCATCCGGCCCTCGGCGTGAAGCGAGTGTCGCGAGGAGCGTCTTTCGCCGATTTTGACAATGATGGTGACATCGATATCCTTGTTTGCAATCTCAATGACACACCCACTCTGATCGAAAACCGCACTCGATCTCAAACAGACGGCCCGCCTTTCGTTGGCATCGTTTGTCAGTCAAAGAGCTCCAATGTTCAAGGACTTGGAGCACAGGTCTCTTGGGCGAATGGTAAGAACGTCCACACCGTCCGGCGTCACGCTTCTTTTCAATCGTCTCATGATCCACGGCTCGTATTTGCCGGGAATGAAAAAACGGTGAAGGTCTTGTGGCCAAGTGGCTCGCACGAGATGTTCTCCGTCGCGACCAATGTCTACAATGTGCTGAAAGAGGGAGAAGGGCGACCATGAGATTCGTTGTTCTTTTTTGTCTCCTTTCTTCCTTGGCATGTGCGCAATTGGAGAGCGACCCACGTTATGTGAAGAAACGCGCGGAGCGATACATGGCAAGGCTCAACTATGATGCAGCAATTGCGTACCTGAAGAAAGCGAGCAAGCGTCTTGAGAAAGATGGAGAGATTCGCTTGCTCTTGGGCGAGTGTTTCTTTTCCCAAGGAAGATGGCCGGAAGCGGCGAATTCCTTTGAATCCGGCATCGCTCTTGATCCACGACTCGTTGCTCGTGTGTCTCATTTTCCTTTGGCTCTCATCCGTTGCAATAAGCTGAGCGCCGCAGAAAAAGAGGCCAAGATATTGGCGCAAAAAGGGCGTAACGAAAGGCTCAGAGCCAACGGTCAGTTTTGCCAGGGGTTGGTGGCTTGGCATCGAGGGTTAGTGGCTGAAGCCATCTCATTCTTCAAAGAAGCCTTGCGCCACGATCCCACCATGCCGAAAGCCAATTATCGCTTGGGAGTGGCTCTTCTGAAAGCCGGTAAGATCGAAGAGAGTATTCTGAGCTTAGAAAAGGCCGTCAAGCTTGATCCTATTCATCATGCCGCAGCCCACAACATAGCCATGGCCTATCAACGTCTTGGAAACAAGAAAGCATCAAGACACTGGCGAACGCGCCACAAGGAGATCTTGGCGGCGGCGACTCAGATTAGCCAGATCAAGCGATCTCTTGAGGAGGTGCCCGACCAAATCCCCTTGATTCGTCGCTTGGCCGATATCTATTTCAAACATGGCCTCTTCGAAGACGCTGTGTCACCGTATTCTGCTTGTGTTGCAGCGGCCCCCACAGCAGCCCAGCCGAGATTTCTCTACGCGTCATGTCTTTTTGAAAACGGCGATCTTCATGGTGCACGATTGCAGCTGAATCAGGTGCTCTCCCGCCACCAGGATCACAAAGCCGCGAAGAAACTCCTCGGCACCATTTTCGAGTTGGTTGGTGCGAAAAAAGAGGGCAAAAAATGAGCTTGTCGGAAGCCTTGCGTGATCTGGGTTTGGAAGCGCTACCTGAAAACCTCACGTCCGTTGCGGCGGCCAAGGACCACGAGCCTAAGCTCTTAGGCGTTGTTGCCACAGCGTATGAAGCAATGCGCCGGGCTGCCCTTGGAGAAGGCGTTCATCTTGCCGCCGCGTCGGGATTTCGCAGTGTGACTCGCCAAGTGCAAATTTGGGAACGGAAGTTTCGAGACGCGGTCGCCTACATGGGTGACCGGCAGTCTTCACTTTGCAAGGTCTTGGAATACAGCGCGCCTCCGGGTTGGTCACGACACCATTGGGGCAGCGACGTGGATCTTGTCGCCGGTGAGTTGATTGACGATGCCAGGTTGGAAGCGGACGATTGGGAAGAATGTGGTCCATGCCACAGCGCCGGCGTCTGGTTATCGGCTCATGCTCACGAATATGGTTTTTGCCGACCCTACGATGAGTTTCGTGGCGGGTTTCTTGTGGAACCCTGGCACTGGAGTTTCGTGCCGACATCGGCCCCTTTGTTATCACGCATCCAACGATTGGATTGGAAGTTTGTTTTCACGAAGGAGTCTTTTGAGGGAGCGGATCTTCTGGCGGATCAAGTCAACCGTCTGTTTCATGACTTTGTCTTGGCAATCAATCCTCGCTTGCGCTGATCTCGTATTTCCGCCGAACAAGAAACGATGATAGGATCGTTTCATGGTTGATGTGCAATTTGATAACAGTGGCGACGACACACTCATCTGTGAGGGCTGTGGGACCGAGTTGCCGGCGTTTCTGGATGAGTGTCCCTACTGTGCGGATGACGGTGAATATGAACCGGAATCTTCGGGAACTGAGGCGCCTTGTCCGAGCTGTGGCGCTTTGATCTACGATGATTCCGAGCGTTGCGCGATTTGCGGCGAATGGGTGAGCATGAGGCTTGCATCTGGTCGCTCTGGGGCCCGTTCGGTATTCGTCGGCGTTGTGGTTTTTCTTCTGGTTGTGGCAATCCTCTACATGATGGTGCTCTGAGATGATTTCTGAGAATGACCGGAGAAAACTTTCCGCCGCAAGGTTGTCGCTCATTGTCGGCACGCTGTTGACGGCGGCGAAGTTCCTCGCTTGGAAACTCACC
>JAJRYU010000389.1 GCA_024275615.1 Planctomycetota bacterium | reverse complement strand
CCAACTTCTTTTTCTCCGAGTAGAGCGACGAATTGCTCAAGGTGGCTTTCCAATCGTTGCAGTTCTTCTGAAATGTCGGCCTTGTCGGCGAAAAGAGCAACCTCTCGAAGGACATCGGCATTGTCGACGGCCACCTTTTCGGCATTCTGAGCCAAGAGATGGTTCAGCCGCTTCTTGAGTTTCTCGGCGTATTCTTCGACGACGATGGGAGCACGATCCTTGACAACAAGCACTTGGGCCCTAATACGTGCGCCAATGACTTTCAGTTCTTCTGCAAGTTTCTCGCCTTCGAATTTCCTCATGGCCTGAAGGCCAGTCAAGGCTTCGCTTACGGCAGTCAAGATCGCCTTCTTCCGCCCGTCATCGATCTCATCTGTTTTCTCGCCGGGACGAATAACGCCGGGCAAAAGGAGCAGGGTATCCAAGGAAGGTTCGCTGGCAACGCATCCCAATTCTTGAGCTAAGACCCGGGCATCCTTGTTGAGCTTCAGGGCTAAGTCATGGTCAACAACCATAGCCGATTCTGTGGTCAACTCGTCGTTGCGGATCGTGATACTCACCGCACCCCGTTGCAGAACTTTCTTGACCTCAGTTTCGACCTCCGGTTCAAGCCGGGACAAGTCCCGTGGCAAGCGAATTTGGAGCTTAAGAAATCGATGATTGACCGAACGTACTTCGACCTCGATTGTTCTTGTCTCGTTCGCTTCCCTGAATCGGCCGAAACCGGTCATGCTCTGCATTACTTAACCAGTTACCCTTGAATGAAGCTTGCTTCAGGCTTGCTGAGAATAGCGATCAAGAGGGCAACGATGAGCAATGTGCCGGCTAAGATCGATGTGAATCGGTTGATGCCGCCAGCTCCATGGCCAAAGGCCTCGCCACCGACACCGCCGAATGCTGCGCCCATGCCTCCTCCTTGCCCTTCCTGAAGCAAAACGATGCCGGTCAGGATGACTGAGAGGACGGTAAACAGGATGTAGAGAAGTATATTCATGTCAATTCTCCGCGTTATATGCGCTCATATCACTTTTGTACGAATTTGACGATCCGGGCGAAGCTCTCAGCTTTCATACTGGCTCCTCCCACAAGTGCACCGTCAATGTCTGCCATGGACATCAAATCGTCCACGTTTTCTGGTTTCACGCTGCCGCCATATTGGATCCGAAGGTCTTCGGCAACGCGACGGTCGAAGAGCTCAAGCACAACACCGCGGATATGGCCGTGAACGTCTTGGGCCATCTTCGGTGTTGCCGTCTTGCCGGTGCCGATGGCCCAAACGGGTTCATAAGCAAGGGTGCAAGACGTCATGTTTTCATTGCTGATACCAGCGAGGCCTTGTCTTACCTGTCTGCTAATGACTTCGGTAGTCGCTCCGGATTCTCGCTCAGCGAGAGTCTCGCCGACGCACAAAATGGGCTGAAGGCCAGCGGCCAAGGCCGCGTTCATCTTGCGATTGACAGTGGAGTCGTCTTCACCCAAGACGTGGCGTCGTTCGCTGTGGCCGCAAAGGACGTAGGTGGCGCCAGCGCTTTTCAGGATTGACCCACTGATTTCACCGGTGAAAGCTCCGTCAGATTCAAAGTAGATGTCTTGACCACCCACTCTAACGTGAGAGCCATCCGTGGCTTCCGCTACTTGAGCAATCGAGACAAATGTCGGAAACAGGGCAATATCTCGATCTGTGACTCCCGACACGGCTTCTCGGATT